>JBCAXC010000092.1:0-7990 GCA_038534255.1 Pseudomonadota bacterium | reverse complement strand
AACCACCTCGTGTCGTTGAAACCGTCGAAGGCTGGAGCATCAAAACGCGCAGCAGCGTTGAAGGCAAACTTCTGACCTGCTCGATGGAACGCGTGTTCACAGCGCGCAAAGGCGGCGGGCGCTTCCGCATCAACGTCATCGCCTGGCCACACAGCGTCATGGTGCTCCTGCGCGGCAACGACACGTTCCTCGCGGGCGAGGGTGTGGCGACGTTTGATATCGTCAGCAACGTCGGCCCGCTCTACGCAGGCAACATCCGGTACCGTCGCTCAGAATTGCTCTTCGCCGTAAGCGGCGCCGATGCCCGCGCGCGTGTCGCCGCGAGCTCAGGCTGGAATGTCGCCATGAACGGCCGCCGCATTGCGCGCTTTCCGATGCTCGGTGCAGGCGCCGCGATGAGCGCAGTCGAGCGATGCGCCAATCTCCCGGCATCAGACCCGAAAGCCATCGTGGCGCAGACGAGCCCTGACACAGAACAGCCGACAGACCCGTCCACCGGCCAGAGCAGCCTCGCAGACCGGGCCACGACCACTGCCGTCCTGTCGCCCACAACCGGCGTGACCGCCCGCCCCGTCGGCACGCCTGCAGGCCTGCCCAATCTCGCCGATGCGCGCCAGCTCCGCGCCATCGCCGCGTCATTCTCTCACGCAATTTCACGTCCTGACTTTCGCGTCACCGCGTACGATGGCGGGGTATTGCAGTGGTCATACGGAGATGCGCTGTCCTCGGGCGCTGCCGCGATCACCCAACAGGCCGAGCCGGCGCGTAGCTACGCCTCGCGACTCGCCATCCGCGCTGATGAGTGCGACGACAGCGTCCTGACCCTGCCACTGCGCTCACAGACCATCGAAGGCGGGACGCATGCCGCTCTCGTCAGCATGTGCCGGGAAGCCGCCAGCGTTACCGTCCGCCACGTCCACGTCGCCACCCGCCTCGGCGCTGAGACGATCGTTGTGAACTTCGAGACACAGGTCTCCGAAGACGGCGACAAGATCCCGACCTCCTCCGACAGCCTCACCCCCGCCTTCCTCGACGCCCTGCAGGTCGCGGCCGGAGGCTAGACTGGATAGGAGAGGGAACGCGCTACCGCGCCAACTCCTTCAACCCGAGGCGGATGAGATCTTCGGTGGTGGCGTCGGATGCGGCGTTCTTCATGGCTGCGGAGATCGCACTTGCTGCATGGGCGGGCTGATAGCCGAGGTTGACCAGCGCCGAGATCGCGTCTGCTGCGTGCGCACCGGACGGCACGTCGATCACGCCGCTACCTCCAGCGTCGCCAGAGCCTGCCCCGTCGCCAACCGAGGTGCCTGCTCCGCCTCCACCTGCAACGCTCGGATCGCCGCTGCCAGCCGTCAGCGCTGGCGCCTTGTTCTGCAGTTCCGTGACGATGCGTTGCGCGACCTTGGGCCCAACGCCCGGCGCCCGCGCAACCATCGCCTTGTCCTGCAGCGCAATCGCGTTCGTCAAATCCGCGGGCGTCAGCACTGAGAGCAGCGCAAGCGCAGATTTTGCACCAACACCCTGCACCGATTGCAACAGCCTGAACCAGCGCCGCTCAACTTCGGAGGAAAAACCGAACAGGCGGATTTCGGTCTCCCGGACGTGCGTCTCGATCGCGAGTGTCACGGTCTCGCCAACGGCCGGCAGACTACCAAGCACGCGGGTCGAACAGTGAACTTCGTACCCGACGCCGCCGACGTCGAGGATAACAAAATCTTCGGCCGTGAAGTCGACAACCCCGCGCAGCTTCCCGATCATCAGGCAACCGCCTTGCTCTTGTGGCCCTGCGCTTCGGACTCCGCGGCGCCTCTCGCGCGTGAGGCGAGGACAGGCGACGTTCGGCAATGTGCATGACAAATTGCGATTGCCAGCGCGTCTGCCTCATCTTCGCTCCCGGGCTTCGCCTTTGGCAGCAGATAACCGAGCATCGCTCGGATCTGGGCCTTGTCGCCATGGCCGGAGCCGATCACGGTCTTCTTGACGAGGTTGGGCGCATACTCATGCACCGGCACGCGGTGCAGCGACGGGACCAGTAGCGCAATACCGCGCGCCTGGCCGAGCTTGAGTGTCGAGCGCGGATTTTTATTCACGAAAGTTTCCTCAACGGAGGCCTCATCTGGCGTATAAAATCTCACGACCTCCTGCAGTTCGTCATGCAGCTGTGTCAGCCGCTGCGCGAGGTCGAGCGCCGCATCCGACGTCGCAAGTCCGCTCGCAATGTAGGAAAGCCGCGCGCCAGCGTGCTCGATAACACCCCAGCCCGTGCGCCGTAGCCCCGGATCAATCCCGAGGATGCGCACACCGGCGCGTGCCGTTGCCTCTGCCACCATCACCAGCCCCCCGGTTCGTAGCGAATCACGACCCTCGCAGATTCGCCCCCCTAAGAACATCACGTGAACTTTAACGGGTCGTTAAGCAGGGCAGTCCGGTGAAGAGCTGCGTGGTACTGTTGGACTGCAGCGCGCTGTGAGAGCGACGAACCGTTGACTGCCGGTTTCCGCGATCTGGATCTGTGACTCACCTGGCTCTTTACGAAAGTTTCTTCACACTAAGGAGACCTCGCCATGATCATCCGCACCCTCGACGACCTCAAAACCTCCGGCGCGTATCGCGAAAAACCCGGTGTGTTCACGAGCGCGCGCTATTTGCTCCGCGACGACGCGATGGGTTTCACGTTGACGGAGACGACCATCGCGGCCGGCTCACACCAGATCATGGAATACAAGAACCATCTTGAAGCCAATCTCATCATCGAAGGCACAGGCACGCTGATCGACGTGGCGTCGGGCCAGCATCATCGCCTCGCCCCGGGCTCGATGTACGCCCTCGACAAGCATGATCGCCACGAGATGATCGCGGAGACGGACATGCGCATCGTCTGCGTCTTCACCCCGGCACTTGTCGGCACGGAGATGCATGACGACGACGGGTCGTATCCGATCCTCTGACGCCCCCGGATTTACCGCCCGAACTGCTGCGCCGCGAGTTCCTCATAGAGGCCACCTGCTGAGGCGAGTATGTCGTGCGCGCCCTCTTCCACGATCCGCCCGTCCTGCATGACGAGAATGCGGTCTGCGCTCCGCACGGTCGCAAGCCGGTGCGCGATGACGAGCGTGGTGCGGTCCGCCATGATCGCGTCGAGTGCAGCCTGAACTTCAGCCTCGTTCGTCGCATCGAGTGCGCTGGTTGCTTCATCGAGGAGGAGGATCGGGGCATCGCGCAGAACGGCACGCGCGATGGCGATCCGCTGGCGCTGACCGCCAGAAAGCGTCACGCCGCGCTCCCCGAGCATCGTGGCGTATCCGTCCGGCAACTCGGCGACGAAGGCGTCAGCTCGCGCAACCCGCGCCGCCTTGAAGACATCGTCATCTGACGCATCGGCGTTGCCGTACCGCATGTTTGCGAGCGCAGTGTCAGCGAACATCGCCACATCCTGCGGGACAATGGCGAGGCGCCCGCGCAACGCGGTGAGATCAGCCGTCGCCACATTCACACCGTCCACGCGAACAACGCCCGCTGTCGGATCATAAAAGCGTTCAAGCAACGCAAAGACGGTGGATTTGCCTCCGCCGGACGGGCCGACAATGGCAACGGTTTCGCCGGGCGCGATTTCGAACGAGACGTCGTCGAGCGCGCGTTCCTCCGGTCGTGTCGGGTAGCTGAAGCTCACACCTTCGAATGCGATCCGCCCCTCGGCCACGTCCGGGAACGCCACCGGCGTGGCGGGTGCAACAATCACCGGCGTCACGCCGAGCAACTCGACCAGCCGTTCCGCTGATCCCGCGGCCTGCTGCAACTCGCCCCAGACTTCACTCAGTTCTCCAAGCGCACCCGCCGCAAAGACCGAATACAAGACGAACTGGCTGAGTGTCCCTGCGGTGATCGAGCCATCGAACACCGCGCTCGCGCCATACCAGAGCACGCCCGTGATGCTGCCGAAGACGAGGAAGATAATGCTGCCAGTCAGGAATGCGCGGGCGATCATCCGTGCGCGCGCCGCCGCAAACGTCTCCTCGACAGCGCTCGCGTAACGCGCCCGCACTTCGGCCTCGTTGGTGAAGGCCTGCAGCGTACGGACTTCTGTCACGTTTTCGGCGGCAAAGGCGGACGAGTCCGCCAGCGTATCCTGCGCGCGGCGCGAAAGCCGCCGCACGACGCGTCCGTAGGCGACGAGAGGGATGATAATCAGCGGGATCGCGATCAGGACGAGGCCCGATAGCTGCGCGCTCGTCACGATCATCATCGTCAGTGCACCGACCAGCATGACGATGTTGCGCAGGCTCTGCGAGACGGCGACACCCACGGCCGTCTTGATCTGCGTCGTGTCCGCCGTCAGCCGCGACATCAATTCGCCCGAGCGTTGCTGCTCATAGAACGCCGGGCTGAGGCGCGTCAGGTGCGCAAAGACGTCGCGCCGCAGATCGGCCACCATGCGCTCGCCGAGCCATTGCACGAGAAAGAACCGCGAGGCGCTCGCAACCGCGAGCACGGCACCAACAAAAAGAAGTGCGATGAAGTAGACGTCGATCTGACCGGTGTCGCTTGCAGAGACCCTAGCCTCGCCCGTGCCCGAGAACCCGAAGTCGATCATCCGCCGCACCGCGAGCGGCAGTGTCAGCATTGCGCCCGACGAGACGAACAGCGCCACGATCGTCGCTGCGACCATCCACTTGTAGGGCTTGAGATACGGCCAGAGCGCCACCAGCGGGCGCGCCATGTCCGTCGGAGAGCGACCGGAACGCTCGTCGGGCGTGGGCGCACTCGTCGGCACAGGGCCAGCCGCATCGGCCGACCGGTCATCAGGCGCAGATGTATCGGTCACAGGCAGGCTCGGTCGTCACAATCACGCTTACAACGGCACAATGGCAATGGCGTCTGGCGAGGGCAAGGCGGCAATTCACCCCCTCATCGTGCATGGTGCGTGACGAAAACGCCGCCAGAACGACAACGGCAACCATCGCCAGCGCCATTGCGATATTAATCGTGCGCTGCACGGCGGGGGCGAGGTCGAGCCGGTGGATGGAGACCCCGGCGCCCAGCCACAGCAGATGGATCGCGATCCAAAGCGCGCTCATCACCGCGAACTTGATGGCCACTTCCAGCGCGAACGCATCCGGCAGGATCGTGAACCCGGTGAACAGCGTGGTGTGCACCACGTAGGCTTTCGGATTGATCGCCTGGAGCGCAATGCCGCCGCCAACCCCCGGCGCCCGCGCGGCATCGATGAACCCGACTTTAGCGCCGGCGAACGCTACTTTGGCCGCTAGATAGAGCAGGTAGGCACTTGCCGCAATGAACGCGATCGACCGCACCAGCGGTTCGGCAAGCACGATCGCCGCGAGCCCCGAGATGACCGCGATGGCGACCAGCGAATTGCCGATGAACAGTCCCGTCCCGTAGGCGAGCCCGTCCCGCCATCCGAACCCGGCTCCGACTCCCGCCAACGTCAGCACACCCGGTCCGGGCGTCAGGAAGAGCAGGCAACACGCAGCGGCGAAGGAGAGCATGGAGGTCAGCGTTCCGCGATACGCTCGACATAGATCGGGCTGGACCATGCGCGATGCCCGTCTTCCGTCGTCACGCGGACCCATATCGGCGTGTCGGCATCTTTCGACAGCGGTACGGTGCATTGCACCGACAATTCCTGTTCGCACAGCGCTTCCGGGAGCCGGAAAACCCGGACCCGCTGGCCGAGACCGCCAGCGTCGAAAACCGCATCGTTGAGCGTGAGCGTCTCGAGCGGAATGTCTGCGGAGACGAGATCACTCTCGACCGACAACTGCACGTCTTTGAGATCGCCATGCCCCGCTTGCGCATCGAGCCAAAGATCACATCCACCAAAGTTGCCGGTCGTGATGGCATCGAAGGAAATCGTGCGCGGGCCCGTCTGTTCAAACGTCCGCTCGTGATTCCACGCGTTGATCCGTGTCATCGCCGTGATGGTCGCGCCACGCACAGAAATGTCACCGCGCCACTGTGTTTGCCGCGCGCGTCCGCGGTAGCGCGCGCCTTCCCAGATGACCCGCACTCGCCTGCCGAGATCGACCTCTGAGAAGGAGCGGAACGTTGCAATCGTCTCCGCGCCCGTCATCACCTCGATCCGTTCAATGGGCGCATGTGCAAGGCACCGCACATGCACGTCCATCTGCTGTTGCGGAGTGCGTACAATATCGCCCATCCGCGCCGAGCCGGCAGGGCCCCCCACATCATCAAAGTGTCTCGGATCACGCGTGAAGCGTCGCGCCCCGTCAACGAGATCGGCACGCACTTCAAGCTGCAGCCGACATCCGGTCGTCCCGTAGTGATGGCGACTGCGCATTGCGGAGAAAATATCGTCCCGCGTCAGACCGTCGGCCAAGAAACACGTCAGCCCGCTGTACGCGCCAAACTCCGAGGCGCCCGGATGGCACGCGCCCGGCGCCCCCTTGTGGCCGTCGCTGTTGCAAACGAGGCCGACGCGATACCCGAGCCGAAAGGCATCTGTCATGATCCACTCAAACGTCCCCCAATCGGAATGCACTTCGACGGCTGCGCGCAAGCCGGGAGCGTCCGCGTAGGCGATGTCGGCCGGGCGCCCGCCGACGTGCGCATAAACCACACAATCTTCCTGCGAGAGTGCATCGAACAGTGCCTGCACATTCGGCGCGTCCGTATCGATGTCGCTGCGATCGGTCAGCAGCGCATGGGACGAGCGTCGGATCTGCCGCCCTTCGTGCCGGAAGAAAACGTTATGATCGCCGCCGACCGGAGTGTTGCCCGACCATTCATAGCCCGGGTACACGACGAACCGCCCAGGCACATTATACTCCGCTGAGAGGCGATTGATCTCCGCCCAGAACGTATTGGTGATCTGGAAATCGTTGGCCTGATGGCTTGTGACGTCGAGGAATGCGACATCGCGCGCGAAATCCAGATAGTCGCGCATCGGATTGATGCCCACGGTTTCACCACTCTGTCCGTGAAGGTCGCCCCAGAACGCCGCCGGTCCTTCAGCGACGGTCAGCAGCGGATTGGAGCGCGCCAGTTCGGTAAAATCTCCATCAGATAGGCTGAACGTTGTCTGCCGCGGCGCATCGATCGAAAGGCCGTCAAGCGTATGCCCGCGTACACCCTGCGGCAGCTCAATAACGTCCGGCATCCCGTCGACGGCGTCGTTTGCGGTCAGCTGGAGCGGTTGCGACAGCGGACCCAGATCCGCTGTCGCATTCCCCCAGACGTCTTCTGCGCGAATGCCGAGCGAGAATTTTTCTCCCACTCGGCGCAAGGTCGGCGCGACGAGCGTCCACGACACGGCAGGCCCGGCCACGATCTCGACCGTCGCAGTGTCAAGCGGGAGGAAAACACCCGTTGCACATGGATCGACAAGAAGCTTGAACGCAAACCCGCGCTCCGCGAACGTTTGCAGCCGATATCCGGGAGACCCGCCGGTCCGGTCGCCATACACGATTTTGATCGTATCGCCCGGCGCCATGTGTCCGCCTTCGACGGTGACGCGCATCCCGTTATACCAGGGCCGCTGATGCGGGTACGGTTCCGCATATAGCGCGAGCGACACCCCGTTTGACGCAACCGCCGTGACATAGTTCGCTGCTGCCGGATCATCGAATTGGACCGGCCCCTGATCCCCGGTCCAGCGCTGCACGACCTTGATCGCGCCGGTGTCGTCGAGCCCGTAGGCACCGACCGTGTAAATCAGCTCAAATGTCTGGAAGCTGCGGACGGGGAACGGACCGCAAGGCGCAAACGTCATCGCACCGTAGTCTGCATCGTCTGCGCCCGGGCGGGCGTGCGGCCACACATCACCCATCTGCGCATCAGGGATCGTGGTCACGAACGTCTCGCTATCTGAGGTGGCGCACAACGCCCACCACGCTGCACGTCATGGCGGGACACCGCAAGCCGCGTCACCCAGATCACGGGCGCTCCGCGTCGCCCACTGGCTGGCCGATCACGCGAGGGCTTTGAAGATGTCGCTCATGACACTCTTCAT
>JBCAXC010000091.1:0-7994 GCA_038534255.1 Pseudomonadota bacterium | reverse complement strand
TCGTTGTTGGCGCGGGCTCTGCCGGGTGTGTGCTCGCCAACCACGATGAAGTCATATGGATCAGCCACGCCAGATACGAACTCCGAGCCAAAGAGAGAGCAGACCTGCGAGGAGCATAAACGGCAACGCGCGCCTCAAGCGCGATTGCGACTCTGAAACAGCAGAGAAATAAGCACCGCGCGGTCCGTGACCGATCATCGTGGCCACGAGGACGGCATCGCCCTTCGAGATATCTCGACGTCCCGTCGCAATCACTGGATGGCCGGGTTCGAAACCGGAGATGAGGATCGCGTTGGCCGAGAGGGACGCGGGCGTCTCGATCCGCTCAACTGGCGCCCAGGGCTCGCGACGTTCATCGAACGCAAAATCATCATTGATAATCCGGACCGGCCCGTCAGGAGTTTCGATCGTCAAACGTTGCTTGCCCAACCCGATGGTAACCAGCTTTTTGCTGGCGCGGTATCCGTTCCGGGATTGTTCGCGTTTGTAAAGAACGAGGCCTTCGCGAAGTGTCGGCGTGCTTCCGGCAATGACGCCGCTGACCATCGTTAGTTCGCCCGTTTGAGATTGCTCCCACGAGGGGAGCGCACGAAGCTTCGCGATCTCCGACGCGCGCCAAGGTCCGTCGATCAGCTGCCAAGCGACAAACAGCAGAGCGCCGCCGCCTGCCATCATCGCGACAATGGCAATTCCATCCCTAAGCTGTCGAAGCAAGGTCTGCGCCGCCTCCGTTCAGTCCCGACTCCGTCGGCTACGTCGTCGCCGCCCGGCCGCCGCCGCGCCTTCCGCAGTCTTGGCAGCTGGCGCATTCAGCGGCCCGATCTTCTTGACAATGTCGTCTTTCGTCGGGGGCGTTGACGGTGTGTGTGCCTCGAGCGCCGCGCGCATCGCCTTCAGATGCGCACCTGTCGTGCCGCAACATCCGCCGATAATCCGCGCCCCGGCATCAAGCGCCATCTGCGCGTAACGCGCCATCAGTTCAGGCGTGCCGGTATAGACAACCTGATCACCTCGAATCTCCGGGATGCCGCAGTTCGCTTTCGCGATGATCACGGGCTGCGCTGCGTCTCCCTCTCCAGCCTGCATGCCGAGGACAGACACGAGCAGGTCAGACGCGCCAACCCCGCAATTCGAGCCGATGCCGATCGGCGCTGCGCCCTCTTCCGTGACCGCACCCGCCAGGTCCTCCGGTTTGAGCCCCATCATCGTGCGTCCCGCAGTGTCGAAGGACGCCGTGTAGCAATAGGGCATGTCGTGGCGACGGGTGGCGGCAACCGCAGCTTCGATCTCTTCGGTCGAAGACATCGTCTCGATCCAGATGACATCAGCACCGCCCGCTTTGAGACCGCCGATCTGCTCTGCGAAAACCTCCGTCGCCTCGGCTTGCGTCAATTCGCCGAGCGGCGCGAACAGATCGCCAGTTGGCCCGACAGAGCCAGCCACGACGATCGGTCTGTCGGCGTCTTCTGCGACAGCCCGCGCCAGCTTGGCCGCCGCTTCGTTCAGTTCGACGCAGCGGTCCTGGAGGTCGTGCAGCTTGAGGCGGCGCGCGTTGCAGCCAAACGTGTTGGTCAGGATGATGTCACTGCCCGCATCGACGAACATCCGATGCAGGCGGATAATCCGGTCTGGATGATCAACATTCCACGCCTCAGGCGGATCACCGGACTCGAGCCCCATGTCGAACAGGTTGGTCCCCGTCGCCCCGTCCGCCAACAGCCAGGCGCGTTCTTCTAGCATGGCGCTAAGGGTCGGCATCGGATGGGCCTCCTTCGAAGGATATGAGCGGGATCGGGAGTGTCGCCTCGCAACCCGCACGTGTTCACAAGTCGCCAACGCAACGTCAACCCTGGCATGCCGCTCCATTCGCGACCGCGTTTCAGCCCGAAGACGACCAAGTCCCGACATCGAGCGCAATTGGGGCTGGACCTGACATCAGACCTGGCGAATAGAATAGCGAATAGAACAACGCGCGACTGTTGCGCGACCAGGGAGAGAAATATGTCTGAGGCTGCTACAAAGGAACGTCGCCGAAGTCGTCGTGCCGGAGGACGCGCAGAACGCGGCACTGCCCGCGCCACTCCCGGCATCGATCAGCTCGACTGGCACATCCCGCAGCACTCGGACAAACCCATCGAGCCGCTTGACGAAGAAGGCGTGCAAGCCATCCACAAGGCTGCGATGCGCATCCTCAAAGAGATTGGCATCTGGTTCCTGCACGAAGATGCCAAGAAGATCCTCGCTGAGGCCGGTGCTGACGTCGATCCCAACTCCGACCGTGTCCGCATGGACGAAGAGTTCGTCATGGCGCACGTCGCCAATGCACCCTCCGAGTTCACGATCACGCCGCGCAATCCCGAGCGTAAGGTCACGTTCGGCGGCAACAACATGCTGTTCGGAAACGTCTCCAGCCCGCCGAACTCCTCGAACCTCGATCGGGGCCGCCGCGCCGGCACACGCGAGGACTTCCGCGACCTGATGAAGCTCTCGCAGCACTTCAACTGTCTGCACCTGATGGGCGGCTACCCCGTAGAGCCCGTCGACATTCACGCCTCCGTCCGCCACCTCGACTGCATCTACGACAAGACTCTGATCACCGACAAAGTCCTCCATGCCTACTGCCTCGGCAAGGAGCGTGTCGAAGACGCGATGGAGATGGTGCGCATCGGCTCCGGGCTGACGCATGAGGAGTTCGACGCAACGCCGCGGATGTACACCAACATCAACTCGTCATCGCCGCTGAAGCATGACTGGCCGATGCTTGACGGCGCCATGCGTCTCGCAAAACGCGGCCAGCCCGTGTTCGTCACTCCCTTCACGCTCGCTGGCGCCATGGCCCCGGTCACGCTCGCAGGCGCCATCGCGCAACAGACCGCCGAAGGTTTGGCCGCGATCGTGCTGCTGCAGATCATCAACCCGGGCACCCCGGTCGTGATGGGATCGTTCACGTCGAACGTCGACATGAAGTCCGGCGCGCCCGCGTTCGGCACCCCGGAATACATGCGCGCGACCCAGATGTCCGGCCAGATGGCGCGGTTCTACGGCGTGCCACTGCGCGCTTCCAATGCCTGTGCCGCGAACTGCCCGGACGCCCAGGCCGCCTGGGAAAGCTCACAGTCGCTGTGGGCGGTGACGACCGCGCGCGTCAACGTCGTCTATCACGCAGCCGGCTGGCTCGAAGGCGGGCTCTGCGCGTCCTACGAAAAGTTCGTGATGGACTGCGAGACGATCCAGCAGGTTACGACCTACATGAAGCCGGTCTCCGTCACCCCGGACGATCTGGCTTTCGAAGCGATCGAAGAGGTCGGTCCCGAAGGTCACTTCTTCGGCGTCCAGCACACGCAGGACCGCTATCAGACGGCGTTTTATTCTCCCTTCCTCTCCGACTGGCGCAACTTCGAAGCCTGGGAAGAAGCTGGCAGCGTCCGCACACCCGAGCGCGCCAACAAGGTCTGGAAACAGATCATCGCCGACTTCGAAGCACCGCCGCTCGATGAAGGCATTCGCGAGGAACTCGAGGCCTTTGTCGCCCGCCGGAAAGAAGAGGGCGGCGCCCCGACAGATTTTTAGGTCGGGCGGCTGCAGTCCAATGAATGAACGAGGCCTACCGCTGATCGTGCGGCGTATCTGTCGCCTTGTCCCGAAGACTTTTGAGCGCGCAAGGCCATCCCCATGACAGAAGCTGAAATCCTCCTTATCCGCGGCGATCTCACGGGGCTCGTCCTCTCGATTTTCTCCGTCAGCTTCGGGATGGTCTCGGCCTATATCGCGGGCCTGTGGCTTGTCCTTCGCCACGCACCATTCCTTTTGCGCCTCGTGACATTCGGTGTGCTCTCGTTCGGGCTCGCATTCATGGGCGCGATCGCGTTCGGGATGCATCAGACCTTGCTCGGCACCGACGCTGCCTGGCGCGACCTGCAATCACCCTCAACCCAGATCATTGATTTCGGCGGGCGCCGACCGGACTTTCTGCAGGGTCTCTCCTACTATGAAGTAAGCTCCGGTCTTGGCTTCGTCGCGTTCGCCTCTGTCTATCTCGTCCTTTTCGTCATGACGTTTTTCTATCGTTGGAAGGATCGACAGGATTGATGGCGCCTCCCGCGCAGACCAGCCAACACCCCAGGCTCGCTGCCCCGCTCACGCTGCGCGGTCACAGCCTGCGCAATCGCATCACGTTCGGTGCGCACACCGCCAACATGAGCGAAAATGGCCTGCCGGGCGCGCAGTACGGCGCATATCTGCTCGAGCGGGCACTCGGCGGCGCCGGAATGATCGTCGCCGAGCCGATGCCGGTTCACGCAACGGGCGTCCTAACGCGCGGGAATTTCCTCCACGGCGATGACGCGGTCATCCCGGCCTTCCGCCAAATCGTCGAGCCGATCAAGGAGGCCGGCGCCGTCGTTCTGCAGCAGCTCTATCACGTCGGGCAGCACGGCGACTCGGACCTGTCGTTCACGCCGCACTGGTCCCCGTCCGGCATGCCGAGCTACCACGACAGCGACGGCAGTCACGCCATGACGCAGAGCGAAATCGAAGAGATGATCGAGGCTTTCGTTGCTGCGGCGCGTCGGTGTCGTGATGCGGGCTTCGACGGCGTCGAGGTCTGGGCGGCGTACCATTCGCTTCTGGATCAGTTCTGGACGCCCTGGTCCAACCGTCGCGACGACGCATGGGGCGGTTCACTCGAAAATCGTACGCGCCTCTCGCGAACCATCGTCGAGCGCATTCGCACCGCATGCGGAGAAGACTTTATTGTCGGCCTGTCCGTCAGCCATTCGACAGTTGGCGGCGGTGTATTACTCTGCCTCGATGATCTCACCGAGATTGTCGCGCTTCATGATGCGACCGGGCACATCGATTACGTCACCTGCGGCTCAGGCGGCTACCTCGACTTCGAAAAACTCATGCCGACGTTTCTCTATGAGGAAAAAGCGACAGCCTCGGCGACGCGCGCGCTCAAAGCGGCGCTGACGTACGCGAAGGTTCAGAGCGAAAGCCATGTCCGCACGCCGGACAACGCCGAGCAGGTGATCGCGTCCGGCGACGCCGATCTGGTCTCGATCGTCCGCGGCCAGATTGCAGACCCGCACCTCGCCCGCAAGGCCACAGAGGGCCGCGCCGACGACATCCGCGGGTGCATTTCCTGCAATCAGATGTGCTGGGGCCGACGGTCGCGGGACTACTGGATCTCCTGCCTCGTCAATCCGTCTGTCGGCCGCGAGTGGGAATGGGGTGGCGACCGTTTCAAGCGGACGGAATCGCCGAAACGCGTACTGGTTGTGGGCGCGGGACCGGCCGGTCTGGAAGCCGCGCGCGTCGCCGCCGAGCGTGGCCACAAGGTCGAACTTGTGGAGGCATCCGGCGAGCTGGGCGGTCAGTTCCGCCTCGCCGGGCTGCAGCCGCGTCGCGCGCAGATCACCGATCTGATCGATTGGTACGAGCGTCAGCTGATGCAGTTGCAGGTCAAGATACGGCGCCACACGTTTCTCGACGCCGAAGACCTCGCCGCCGAAGACGCCGACGTGATCATCTCGGCGACCGGGTCTCTTCCAGATGAAAACGCAACGCAGCGCTGGATGCCAAACGCCGAACGCCTCCCCGGCATCGAGAATGGCAACGTCTGGTCGCCGGAACAGGTGATGCGCCGTGAGGCACAGATTGGCGGAAGCGTGATCGTCTACGATGAAGGCGGGCACTGGCGCGGCCTCGGCACCGCCTGGCATCTCGCTGAACAGGGCAAGCAGGTCACTCTCGTCACTGCCGAGCCTTACATAGGCAAAGAACTCGCCCGCACATCATCCGACATCCCGCTGCGCAGCCGCATCGCAAAACTGGGCGTGCGCGTGATCACCGAAAGCGTTATCGCCCACTGGTCCGGCGACGCGGCGACTGTGAGGTCCCTCCTCGATTGCAGCGAAGAGCGGATCACCGCGAGCGGCCTCGTCATGTCCACCACCAATCGCGCCTTCGACCCGCTGTCTGAGGCTCGGACTTCGGCCCCCATCCACCTCATCGGCGACGCCGCCGCGCCGAGGTTGGCGCCCTTCGCGTTCTACGAGGGGCGGAAGGCTGGGATGGGAGTGTAAGTCTACCCGAGAAGATGCTTTGAACACGATCTGTCCGGTGTAAAACACGGTGCGCCCGGATACTGGGTCGCTGCAAAACGAGCAGTGGTGTCTTGCGCGCTTGGCTGTGTCGTCGGGGGAGAAAGCGTATGAGTGAGATCAACCAGGAGACCGCCGCCCATCGGCCCGCGTCCGTCAAGGTCAAGACCACGGTCCGCGGGCTTGACGTCCTCTCCTCGGTCTACGCGTTCGCCATGGCGCTCGGGCTGACGCAGGTTTTCCTCGGCTCGCAGGATTTCCTGACCCGTCTGCTTAACGGCACGGCATCATTCGCGGATGAAAAGTCGCTCCTTGTCGTGCTGCTCTTCATCAACATCACCATGCTCGGACTGCGCTTTTTCTGGGTGCCGCGCAACCTGCAGAGCCTGGTGATCGCAGCCGCGCGCTTGCACGCGATCGCCCCGGATCAGCACCGCGTCAAAGGTGATCTGTCGAACGCGTCGATCGCGTTTCACCTGATCATGATTTTTCTCCACGGCACCCTTTTCTATCTCATCTGCGCCGAGTTCGAGTACATCACGTTCGCCCTCTCCTCGAACCTGCCGCTCAGTTCATCGGTGTTTCTCGGCTACGTCGTTATGCAGTCCGCGCTGCTGCTGATGAACGCATCCTGGATCGTGATCACAAGACGTCAGGAATTGCGCCTCGAACGGCAGGCGAAAAATGATGCGGCCATGGAGGCGCCGTCGGCCGGCAACGTCTGGTGGCGCAACAACCTCGTCGCAGGTCTGGTCGCGCTCGCACCATTCTCGATCGTCAGCACGTGTCAGTCCGCCGCAACGCAGTGCCTGCGGCAATCGCTCGGCGAGACCGCCAGCCTCGCGGACCTGCTGCCCACCTCGCCGCATGTGTTTGCCACGCTTTTCTATGACCTGTCGGACATGCTCGCCGCATTGGGCGTGACGTCACCGCATCTGCCCGTCTACTGGGTGATGCTGGTGTTCCTCGGGAACAGTGCCTACGACCTTCTCAACGCTGGCCGGTTTTATGTCTTCTTTGAAGACGTCGAGTGGGAAGACGATGTCGACTCCCAGAACTCTTACGGCCCGATCCGATGATCGCACGTATTGAAAGCGCGTTTGAGCACAAATGGCTGGATGTCGCTCTCGCCGTGGTCTGTGCGGTGTTTTTCACCCTCGGAGTGATGTCGGGCCTTCCGCGCAAGGAAGACGGTCAGACCATCCGGATTGTTGCACCGTTGCTGCCCCCGCAGATCAAGGAGAACGGCACCGGCCGCGAGGCGCGGATCATCGAGGCGGCGTTCGCCGCAGGAGGCATTGCGAAGAAGATCGAGTTTCACGTCATGCCGTTCACGCGCCATTGGCAGGCCTTCGTCAGCAACGAGCGCTTCGCAGCCGTCACGACGGTCCCTGCCGACGTGAAGGTCACCGGCATTCGCTCGACGCCATACATCGACTATCAGAATGGCGTATTTTACCGCCGCGCAGATCATCCCCGCGGGTTGGGCCGTGACCCCCTGCGCCAACTCGCAACCAGCCGTATCGTGACGTTCGCCGGTTCAACGGCCATTCTGCCCCAGTTGCAGCAGTTGAGCGCAACCGCGCCCATCTACATCGAGCGCGCCGATCAGCTCAGCCACTCGGTCATGCTGGAAAACGGGTTCGTCGACGCGGTCATCGCCGATGAACTCATCTTCGAGTTTTATACGCGTGAGCTTCTCGAGGCGCAGTTTGACAACTTCGCAACAGCCCTCGCATTCGCCCCGGTTTTTTGCGCCACGCCTTACCAGATGGTGTTTCGCGATTTCGAGCTGCGGCAGGCATTCAACAAAGGCCTCAAGAAAATCCGGAGGAACGGTTTGTTGAGGCGGATTAATCTCCAGTATGCGAATGGCAATCAGATCGCACG
>JBCAXC010000090.1:0-8069 GCA_038534255.1 Pseudomonadota bacterium | reverse complement strand
AGCCGCCACCGCGCATGGTGCTGCTGTCTCATGATGTGCCGGGCGCGGGCATCCTGGCTGAAGCGCTCTCCACGAAGGCGGAACGCAAGGTGAGCGTGAGTGCACCGCAGCGTGGCACGAAGCGCGAACTGGTCATGCATGCGCTCTCGAACGCGAAAGAAGCACTCGGGCGGCGGCTCGCGGAATCCAATTCGCAGCGACGGCTGCTTGAAGGGGTGCGGGACGCGTTCGGCCTCGACGAGGTGCCGCGGCGGATCGAAGTTTACGACAACAGCCACATCCAGGGCACGAACGCAGTCGGCGCGATGATTGTCTCGGGGCCAGACGGGTTTGCGAAAAACCACTATCGCAAGTTCAACATGGACAGTGAGGCGCTGACGCCCGGCGATGACTTCGGAATGATGCGGGAGATGCTGACGCGGCGCTTCAAGCGACTGATCAAGGAGCATGCAGACAGCGCGCCCGATGCGGAGGCTGCCGCGCAGTCACAACCAGCAGACGAGCCGGATGCCGACGACGAGAGCGCTGACGACGCCTCACCAGTCGCTGACAATACCACGATCCCGCCGTGGCCCGATCTGGTGCTGATCGATGGCGGCAAGGGGCAGCTCTCATCCGTTGAGAGCGTGCTTGATGATCTCGGGTTGAGCGGGCAGGTGCCGCTCGTTGGGATTGCCAAGGGGCCCGATCGGGATGCAGGGCGAGAGCATTTCTATCTGCCGGATGGCCGCACCTTCATGCTCGAAGCGCGCGACCCAGTGCTCTACTTCGTGCAGCGGCTGCGTGATGAAGCGCACCGCTTTGCAATCGGCAGCCACCGGGCGCGGCGCAAGAAGGCGATCACGCAGAACCCGCTCGACGAGATCGACGGGATCGGTCCGACGCGCAAGCGCGCCCTGCTGCAGCACTTCGGATCTGCCAAAGCGGTGAGCCGTGCGGGCGTCGCCGACCTGCGGAGCGTCGCCGGGATCTCGGAGCAGATGGCGCAGGCCGTCTATGATTTCTTTCATGACACACCTTCGTGATCCAAGCGCTGCTTATCTGTGTGTGGGGTCTTAACGCGGCGCCGGTGCGCCCTTGGTGCAATTGACGCTTGCGCCGTCGGGTGGTCTATCTCGCGGGGACGGATGCACCCGGCCCCTGCCGCGAACGCCCGTCCGCACCGGGTGAACGGGCATGACCATCAACAACGTCCAGCGGAAGCAGAAGTGGGTGGCGCTCAACGTCCCCAACTGCCTGACCTATGGGCGGATACTCGCTGTGCCGGGCATGGCGGCCTGCTTCTTCTTCCTTGAAGGCAACAAGGCGAACTGGATCGCCGTCGGGCTGTTCATCGCAGCGGCTGTGACAGATTTCTTCGACGGCTATCTCGCGCGGATCTGGGAGCAGCAGTCCTCGCTCGGGCGGATGCTTGACCCGATTGCGGACAAACTGCTGGTCGGCGTCGCTCTGCTTATGATGGTGGGTGAAGATATCATCGGCGACTGGTCGCTGTGGGCCGCGATCATTATTCTCAGCCGCGAGATCCTTGTCTCGGGGCTGCGGGAGTATCTCGGCCAGCTCTCCGTCAGCGTTCCGGTGACGCAGCTGGCGAAGTACAAGACGACGATGCAGATGGCGGCGATCGGCATCTTGCTGACCGGGCCGGCGGGTGACGATATCTGGGTCTACACGTCGACCGTCGGGCTTACGCTTTTGTGGGCGGCGGCGTTGGTGACGCTCTACACCGGATATGATTATTTTCGCGCTGGGCTGCGCCATGTGCTTGAACGCGATTATTGACCCAAGCCAGACTAGCCGATCGGAGACGCCAAGTGACGCTGCTCTATTTTGCGTGGGTGCGCGAGAAAGTCGGAACCGGTTCCGAGACGATCGACCTGCCTGATGATGTACGCGATGTCGCCGGGCTGATCCGCTGGCTTTCGGCGCGCGATGAAGGATACGCCGCGGCGTTCGAGAAACCCGAGCTTATTCGCGTCGCGGTCGATCAGGACCACGCGCCGCATGACACGCCGGTCGCAGGTGCGCGCGAGATTGCCTTCTTCCCACCGGTCACGGGTGGCTGACGCATGGTCGTGCGCGTGCAGGACGAAAACTTTGACATCGGTGCAGAGATCGACGCGCTGCGCAGCGGACGCACCGACATCGGCGCGATCGTGTCGTTCACGGGCACGGTGCGCGACCTTGGCGGTGAGGCGCATGTCGCAGCGATGACGCTCGAGCACTATCCCGGCATGACGGAAAAGGCGCTCGAAGCGCTGGAGGCCGACGCCCGCGCACGATGGCCGCTCGATGACTGCCTCGTGCTGCATCGCTTCGGGCGGCTCGAGCCGGGCGACAACATCGTGCTGGTCGTGACGCTCTCGGCGCATCGACGCGCAGCCTTCGAGGCGGCGGAGTTTCTGATGGATGACCTGAAAACGCGTGCGCCGTTCTGGAAAAAGGAAGAGACGGCGGACGGGACACGCTGGGTCGAGGCGCGCGCGAGCGACGATGATGCGGCGGCCCGGTGGGCTGGAGATGCGGCATAGTGAGTGCGCCCGCGTCAGCGCCTGACACTGCTGCAGATGATGGTGTGGTGATCGCGGACGAGTCGGTTGACCAGCCAGACGTACGCGCATTGATTGCCGCGCTCGATCAGTTGCAGCGCGACCTTTATCCAGCGGAGAGCAATCACTTTGTGCCACTCGATGTACTCGCTGGTGATGAGACGATCTTTCTGGTCGCGCGGCGGGATGGCGTGGCGATCGGATGTGGTGCGGCACTGCGCGTGAACGGGGGCTCCGACGAAGGGGCTTACGGCGAGATCAAGCGGATGTTCGTCGCGCCCACTGCACGCGGGCTCGGGTTGGGCGCGCGGATTGTCGGAGCGCTCGAAGTCGGGCTGCAGGCAGACGGGATCACACTCGCCCGGCTGGAAACAGGTATCCATCAGGCGGATGCGATCCGGCTTTACGAAAAGTGCGGATATCGCGTGCGAAAGGCCTTCGGCGCATATGCTAAAGATCCGCTGAGTGTCTTCATGGAGAAGGCGTTGGACGCAGCGTGACTATGCAGCCGCGCTTGCCGGCGTCACAGCTGCCATGAAGTCGTTCAGCAGGTCTTCGCAAATCCGGCCAGGCTGGAAATGAACATCGCCGATCTGAGAGACCGGTGTGACTTCGGCCGCCGTCCCGGTGATGAAGCACTCGGAAAAGCCTGGCAGCTCTTCGGGCATAATGGTGCGTTCGTTCACCTCGATGCCGCGTGCTTTCGCGAGATCGATGACGGTCTGACGCGTGATGCCGTTCAGGAAACAATCCGGCGTCGGCGTGTGGATGGCGCCATCCTTGATGAAAAAGATGTTCGCGCCGGTGCACTCGGCGACGTGACCGCGCCAATCGAGCATCAGCGCATCGGCGTAGCCCGCTTCTTCCGCGCGATGTTTTTCCAGCGTGCAGATCATGTAGAGCCCGGCGGCCTTCGCCTTGCAGGGGATCGTTGCCGGGTCGGGTCGGCGATACTCGGCATTGGTCAGGCGGATGCCCTTGAGCCGTTCTGCCGGGTCAAAATATGAACCCCAGTTCCACGCGCAGATCGCGACGCGAACTCCGGCCTTTTTTGCGGAGACGCCCATCTCACCGCTGCCGCGCCAGGCGACCGGACGGACATAGCAATCGACCAGATCATTGGCGCGCATGACCTCACGGCAGGCCTTGTCAATTTCTGCGACGCTGAACGGGATCTCGAAACCGAGGATACGTGCAGATTCAAAAAGTCGCTCGGTGTGCTCGGTCAGCTTGAAGATCTCGCCGCCATAAGCGCGTTCGCCCTCAAAGACACTCGACGCGTAATGCAGGCCATGGCTGAGCACATGAAGCTTCGCGTCGCGCCATGGCACCATCGCGCCGTCCATCCAGATGAAACCATCACGATCGTCATAGGGTGGAGCGTCTGCCATTGGTCCTGATCCTTGACCCGAAGTGCCTCTCATCACCCAACGCGGAGACCGGCCGACGGATGTCAGGCGCAGGCCATTTGCAGGGTGGGGCGTGCTCGCCTATGACGGCCATCAGATCGCCCGATGCATCTTCTCATCAGGGCGGACTTTCCCGGCACGCGCGGCGAAAACGCTTGCACGACGTAAGCATGAGGATGAAAATAGGTCAACATGGCTGACCTAATTCCAGATGGGCCCGACATGCCTGCGCCCGCGAACAGCGCTTGCGCCGGTGCTTCGCGGCGCGCGGCGCCATCGCTCAATGCGCTGACCGGCGACGGTGCGGCGCCCGACGTCATGGGCTTTATCGAGCTGTTGTTTTTTGCCTACCGCGATTTTGTGCATGAGCCGGATGCGATCCTGGAGGACATCGGCTTTGGGCGCGCGCATCACCGGGTGCTGCACTTTGTGCAGAGACATCCGGGTATCCGGGTGGCGCAACTGCTTGTCGTTCTCAACATCACGAAGCAAAGCCTTGCCCCGATCCTGCGCGAGCTCGTGGCGCGCGGGGACGTGGAGCAGCGGATGGGCGAGGCAGACCGGCGGGAGCGCTGTCTCTATCTGACCGACACAGGCGCTGCGCTCTACGCCCGACTGGTCGCGCCGCAGCGGGCGCGCATCGCCGAAGCACTCGCAGCCGCAGGTCATCCGGCCGAGCATGCCGCGGTCTCACGGTTTTTGACCGCAATGATTGCCCCCGATGATCGTCGTACGCTCACCGCAATGATAGAAGCCGGCGCTACGGTTGGAGATGTGGCAAGCGCCGCAGCTGACGAACCAGCTTCCTCTGACAGCAGGGCGGCGTGATGCGCGAAAGCGACGACACGAAAGAGGCGACGCCCTCGGGACCACGGCCGCGGCGTGCCGCTCCGGCGAGCCTCCCGAATGACGCCCCGCACATTCTGATCGTCGATGATGACCAGCGCATCCGCGATCTGCTGAAACGTTACCTGCAGGACAATCAGTATCGTGTATCGGCCGCAAAGGACGTGGCGAGCGCACAGATCCTCATGGAAGGGTTGGTCTTCGATCTTCTGGTGCTGGACCGGATGATGCCGGGTGTCGACGGGCTGTCGTTTGCACAGACGCTGCGCCAGTCGTCAGAAATTCCGATCCTGATGATCACCGCGCGCGGTGAGGCGGATGAACGGATCGAAGGACTCGAGTCCGGTGTCGACGATTACATCGTCAAACCATTCGAGCCGCGTGAACTGCTTCTGCGGATCAACAACGTCTTGAAACGGATGGACGTCGAGGATCAATCCGTACAGGAAATCCGGATGGGCACGAAGCTCTTCCAGATCACACGCGGAGAGCTGCGGGACAGCGAAGGCAGCATCAAGCTGACCGAACGGGAACGGGAGCTGATGCGGCTGTTCGCATCGCGCGTCGGCGATGTCATCCCGCGGCACGAACTGTTTGCCGAAGAGACGACGGGCAGTGAGCGCGCGATCGACGTGCAGATCAATCGGTTGCGGCGCAAGATCGAAGCCGACCCGGCCAATCCTGTCTATCTTCAGACAGTGCGCGGCAAGGGCTACATTCTCCACTGCGACTGACGGGCGGAGCACTCCGGCGGCATGGCCAGCGTTACGGACAAACCAGACGACATGATGCGCGAGACGCATCGCGGTGGTGCTGGTGCGGGCGATCCACCGCGGCGACCTGTGATCCCGATTCTCGAACGTCCGCCGAAGCGTCGTATGGGTGAACGATGGCAGGGCTTTAAATCTGCTCTGCGCGGCATGGTCGGACCGGCGTATCGGCGGATCGGCGATATCGTCTCCGAGCTGCTGCCAAAGGGGCTGTACGCGCGAGCGCTGCTCATCATCATTACACCGATCGTCATTCTCGAATCCGTGGTGGCGTTCGTGTTCATGGAACGGCACTGGGAGTCCGTGACGCGGCGTCTCTCGTCGTCGGCGGCCGGGCAGATTGCCTCGGTGACGGATTTTTACAAGTCGTACAATGCGAACGACAACTATCGCGGCCTGATCGACATGGCGCGCAATCGCTTCGACATGTCGCTACAGATCTTGCCGACCGGCGAGTTGCCTGCGGCACGTCCGAAACCGTTCTTCGATCTGCTGGATCGCACTCTCTCGCAGGAAATCCGCGAACACATCGACGCGCCGTTCTGGATTGATACGATCGGGCGGTCGAAACACGTCGAGGTGCGCATCAAGCTGGATGATGCGGTTCTGCGTTTCACGGCGCGACGCAACCAGACGTACGCATCGAACTCGCACATTTTCCTCGCCTGGATGATCGGGACATCGCTGGTTTTGCTCTCGGTCGCGATTGTTTTCCTGCGCAACCAGATCAAGCCGATCCTCACGCTCAGTCAGGCTGTGGATCAGTTCGGCAAGGGGCGCACGACACCGCAAGATTTACGACCGCGGGGTGCGCGGGAGGTGCGGCAGGCGGCGGAAGCCTTCATGGATATGCGCGACCGGATTGAGAAGCATGTCGAACAGCGCACGACCATGCTGGCCGGTGTGAGCCACGACCTGCGGACCATCCTGACGCGCTTCAAGCTCCAGGTCGCGATGCTCGGCGACACGGATGAGGCGGCGGCGCTGCGTGACGACATCAACGAGATGCAGCTGATGCTCGCGGACTACATGGCGTTCACGAAAGGCGATGAAGGTGAGCCGACCACGCCGACGGACGTGATGGCGCTGATGGAGGAAATTCGCGATGAGGCGGGGCACTTCGGCAAGACGATCAGCCTTGTGGAGGCGCCCGGCGGGCGCGGGCTGGCTCGGGCTGCAAACAAGCGGCTGACGCGGCTCGATGCGACCGGTGACGACGCCGGGCGTCTGATCATCCCGTTGCGACGACATGCGTTCAAGCGCTCGATCGTCAATCTGGTGACGAACGCAGCGCGGTTTGGCGATGACGTGCGGATTACCGTGCGGCCAACACGGCGGTGGCTATCGATCGATGTCGAGGATAATGGGCCCGGCATCCCGATGAACGAGCGCGAAGAGGTCTTCCGGCCGTTCTATCGCCTCGACGTGGCGCGCAACCAGGACGAAGGCAACACCGGTCTCGGGCTCGCGATTGCGAGAGATATTGCGCGCTCCCACGGCGGCGACATCTGGCTTGAGGACAGCGACGATCTCGGTGGGCTGAAAGCGACGGCACGCATTCCGGTGTAGCCGGGTCCGCTCGTCCCAACGCTTAGTGGAGCCGTGACCCGTTCGGCACGGGTTTGCCCGGCTCGATCAGAACGATGCCTTCCTCGCTGTCGCTGAAACCCAGGGTCAGAACTTCGCTCATGAATTTACCGATCTGGCGCGGAGGGAAATTCACCACGGCCGCGACCTGCCGACCAACGAGCGTCTCCGGCGTGTAGTGCGCAGTGATCTGGGCGGAGGTTTTTTTCTCGCCGATCTCGGGGCCGAAATCGATCCAGAGCTTGATTGCCGGTTTGCGTGCTTCGGGGTACGGCTCCGCACGCACGACCGTGCCGACACGGATGTCGATCTTCATGAAATCGTCGAAACTGATCGGGTCGGCAGGTGCGTCGCTCATCGGTCTTGTCTTTCTTTCCCCGGCTGGACCGTTGGCGTAAAGCGACGCGCGCGCGATGGTCAAGCTGTTGGTCGATCAGTAGCCAGGTTGCGGTGCAGTGCTGTCTGTCGTCGCGGTCGATGAGGCGTCATGTTCGGTCGACGATGCGTCGTCTTCGCGCTCGCGCCGTCGGCCGGAGAACGCCATGCGCGCAAGGCCCCGCAGCAGTGACGTCGCATCGTCAAGACGCTCCATCGTTTTTTCGCCGCGACGCAAACGGCTATCGAGCGCGGCCATCGTCCGGGCCATCCCGGCATCATCGTCCTTGAGCCATGTGTCGAGCACGCGCGCGTAAATCGCGGTCGTTCCCAGAAGTCGAGCACGGCCGTCGAGGCCTTCAGTCTCGATGCCGGCGGCTTCGAGCATCCAACGCTGCCCTGTGACAATGGTCGATGCCATCTCGATACCGAGACCAGACCCGCGCCTTGCCGCTTTCGACAGCCGACGCAGCGCGGGCTTGTAAGGCGCCATGACCTCAAAGCGCGTCATCAGGACGTCGAACAGGCGATCG
>JBCAXC010000089.1:0-8069 GCA_038534255.1 Pseudomonadota bacterium | reverse complement strand
TCCGGTCAGCAGATGACCGACTTCCAGTGCTTTTCGGCACGCCAGCTGGACAAGGGGAATGAATACCCCCTCGACGCCACGATCACGCGGACACTGACTCATCTCGCCTATCCAAAGCCCGGCCTCCCGGCGAAAGGGTTCGCGCTTGACATGGAGCCGCTCGTCGAGATCGTCCGCGACACTTGCGGGCGGCACGATTTTTACGCCACCGCCTGCAACGCGCGCTACTACGACGACATGGGCTATCCCGGCCACGTCAACTGCACCGAGAATTTCAACGGCGCGATCGACAGGTTCGGCATCACGCCGCGCGAAGGCTGGGAAGCCATCAACTATTTCTACAACACGTGCATCGATGACGATCACGTGCTCTTCGCCGACGAAAGCTGGTCGCGCCCCGGCGATTACATTCTGATGCGCGCACTGACCGACCTCGTCTGCGTCACCTCCGCCTGCCCGGATGATATCGACCCCGGCAACGGCTGGAACCCGACCGATATTCATGTCCGCACCTACGCGGAGAAAAACGCATTTTCCCGAGCCGTGGCCTTTCGCATGACCCCAGACGCCGAACCGCAACTGACCAAGGAAACCGGTTTCCACGCCGGCTTCGCCCGCCATACACGCAACTTCGACGAGTACAACGGCTACTGGCTCGCCACCCACTTCAACGACGGCTGCGAGACGGAGGATTATTGGGCCTGCCGCAAGGATGCGGCGATCATGGATCTCTCTCCATTGCGCAAATACGAAGTCACCGGGCCGGACAGCGAAGCACTGCTGCAGTATTGCCTCACGCGCAACGTCCGCAAGCTGGCAACCGGGCAGGTTGTCTACACGGCGATGTGCTATGAACACGGCGGCATGATCGACGACGGCACGCTCTATCGCCTTGGCGCCGACAATTTCCGTTGGGTCGGAGGCAGCGACCTCTCCGGCATTCACTTGCGCGAGACAGCTGAAAAACTCGGCCTCAAATGCTGGGTCCGCTCGTCAACCGACCAGCTTCACAACATCGCTGTGCAGGGACCGAAATCCCGCGACATCCTGAAAGAGATCATCTGGACCGCGCCAGACAAACCAACCGTCGAGGAGCTCGGCTGGTTCCGCTTCACCCCGGCCCGCATCGGCGGCTTCAAGGGCACACCGATCGTCCTCTCCCGCACCGGCTATACCGGCGAGCTGGGCTATGAAATCTACGCCCACCCAAAGCACGCCATGGAGGTGTTCGACGCGGTCTGGCAAGCAGGCGCGCCGCACGGCATGAAGCCGCTCGGCCTGAACGCGCTCGACATGGTGCGCATCGAAGCCGGGCTGATCTTTGCCGGCTACGAGTTCTGCGATCAGACAGATCCATTCGAGGCCGGCATCGGCTTTACGGTCCCGCTTAAATCCAAGGAGGATGACTTCATCGGGCGCGATGCCCTGATCCGGCGGAAAGAAAATCCGCAGCGGAAACTGGTTGGCCTCGAGATCGACGCGCAGGATGCCGTCGGCCATGGCGACTGCGTCCATCTTGCCGGCACCGACGTCACTGCCCGCGCGCAGATCGGCGAAGTGACCTCCGGCATGCGCTCACCGATCCTGAAAAAGAACATCGCGCTTGCCCGCCTCGACGTTGCCCACTCCGAAGTCGGCACCGAGATCGAGATTGGCAAACTCGACGGTCACGCCAAACGCCTTGCCGGCCGCATCGTGCCGCTGTCGCACTACGACCCGACGAAAAGCCGCGTCCGGGGGTGAGCGGGATCACCATTTGAGACGTCGCGCGCAGTTGCTGCTTTCATGTGGATCAGCCATGGTCCGGCGAAGCTTACGACCCCGCGACAATCCTGATGTGAGACCCCCATGACCGTCAGCAACGGACGTGACTTTCTGGCGATCCCCGGCCCGACAACGGTCCCGGATGCAGTACTCAATGCGATGCACCGGCCTGCGCAGGACATCTACGCCGGCGAGATGATTGACCTGACGCTCTCAACGCTGGCCGACCTCAAGACGGTATTCCAGACGACGGGCGACACCTACATCTACGCAGCCAATGGCCACGGCGCGTGGGAGGCCGCGCTCACCAATACGCTCTCGCGCGGAGACACGGTGCTAGTCCTCGACAGCGGACGGTTCGCGCGGGGATGGGGTGAGATGGCAGCGCCGCTCGGGCTCACTGTCGAGGTATTGGAAGGCAGCTTACGTGCCCCTGTCGATCCAGCCCGTGTTGCTGAGCGTCTCCGTTCACCCGATGCCGCAGAGATTAAAGCTGTTCTCGTCGTTCAGATCGACACCGCCTCCGGCGTCGTGAACGACATACCGGCCATCCGCGCAGCTATGGATGAAGCCGAGAGCGACGCGTTGCTGTGCGTCGATACGATCGCCTCGCTCGGCTGCATGGAGTACCGGATGGACGCGTGGGGCGTCGACGTGACGGTCGCAGGATCACAAAAAGGCCTGATGACTCCGCCGGGCTTGAGCTTTTGTGCAGCCGGGCCAAAGGCGAAAGCCGCCCGCGCGCAGGCCGACCTTGTCACCCGCTATTGGGACTGGGGCTTTCGCGACGGCGGCGAGCATTACCAGAAATACTGCGGGACCATGCCGGAACATCTGATGTTCGGCCTGCGCCAGGGCCTCGACATGGTGCGCGCGGAAGGTCTCGAAAACGTCTGGCAACGCCACACCATCCTCGCAGACGCGACACGCGCCGCCGTCTCGCGGTGGTCGGAAGGCGGTGCGCTCTCATTTAACATCCACGATGTGAAAGCACGCGCAAACTCGATCACCATGGTGCGTGTGGACGACGCCACCGACCCTGCACAGCTCCTCGACTATGCCCGCGAAAAATGCGGCGTCGTACTGGGCGTCGCGATCGGTGAACTTGCCGGACAGGGCTTCCGCATCGCACACATGGGTCACGTCAACGCGCCGATGATGCTGGGCACGCTCGGAGTAATCGAGACCGCATTGCGGGCCTGCGATATCCCGCATGGTACAGGTGCGCTTGACGCGGCGGTGGAGGTGATCGCAAACGCTGTTCCCGCAGAGAAGAATGAAACCCGCATCGCCGCCGAGTAGGCTTGTGTCATGCCGATCCGCGTCACCCATTCGATCACGCTGGATGAAAGCGAGCTCACCGAGACGTTCATCCGCGCCGGTGGGCCGGGTGGTCAAAACGTCAACAAGGTCTCGACGGCGGTGCAGCTGCGCTTCGATGCACGGGCATCACGGGCTTTCAGCGAAAGCGTGCGGCGGCGCCTCCTCACCCTCGCGGGCAATCGTGCAACAAAGGCCGGCGAGATCGTCATCACGGCAAACAACAAACGCACGCAAGAGGCCAATCGACGTGACGCGCTTGATCGGCTGATCGCACTCATTCGCGAGGCCGCCGTGCCACCAACACCGCGGATCGCCACCCGGCCAAGCCTCGGTCAACGCCGCAAGCGCAAGGAGGCGAAATCCCGCCGCAGCCAGACCAAACGCCTGCGCGGACGGGTCGATCCGTCAGAGAGCTAAAACGGCAGTCGCACCGTGCTATCGGAGAAATAATTGTCGATTGCCTTCATCAGCGCATTTGTCGTCTTGTTGCGCCACTTCGGCGATTTCAGCAGCTTCGCGTCGGCCTTGTTCGAGACATAAGCCAGCTCGATCAGCACAGATGGCACACTGGCCGATTTCAGCACTGCGAAGTTTGCCGTCCGGTGCGGCGTCGGGCGCAGCTTCGTCGCATCACCCATGTACTCCCGCAGCGTCTTGGCAAAAATGTCCGAACGGGTTTTTGATCCGTTGACCCAGCGCTGCTCCAGATCGGCGAGAATGCGCATGACGCTGCTGTCCGATGTCTTGGCCTTGCGAGCAACCTTGGCCGCCGCAACCTTTTTCGGCGCGCTCTTCGCCAATCTCCGCGCCGTGCTGTTCTTCAGCGTATAGAACGTGGCCCCGCGCACCTTGCCGTACTTCGCCGGCACGTAGTCCGCGTGCACAGAGATAAACAGATCGGCGCGTGCCTTGCGCGCGATCTCCGCGCGGCGCCGCAACTTGATGAAGACATCACGGTCTCGCGTCATCTTCACGCGGTAGCGCCCTGACTTTTTCAACCGATCCCGCAGCTTCAGCGCAAACGCGAGCACCATGTCTTTTTCACGAATACCGTGCTTCATCGCGCCTGTGTCATGACCGCCATGGCCGGCATCTACGACGATCAACGGCTTCAACTGATCGCCGATCGCACGCACCGCCGGGCCGCCAAGGTTCGATCGCGGACGCTTCAGCACCTTGCGCCCGCCCCGTTTCGCCGTGATCCGCAACGTCAGATCCGCACCTTTGCCTCCGGGTCCCGGTGAAAATTTCGCCGCCACACGCACCGGCTTTTTCGTCTCGATGATGAGCCGCGCCTTGCCCTTCATGAGGAGGCCGTAATGAAACTGCCCGATCAGCGGCGATTTGCGGAAGGCGCGCGCGAGCGGCAGGTCGATCGCCATAGCGGGCAAATCGACAATCACACGGTTGGGATTGCCGAGCGCATAGGCGCGGTAGGCCACCTTTTTCGGCAACCCGATAACAAACGATGTAGAGGTCTTGGAAGCGCCATGCGCGCTCGACGTCAACTGCGGCAGAACCGTCAGGGCCAACAGACCTGCAGCGACGGCAACACCGCCGGAAGTGCAGATGCGGCGCGCTTTCAAAGCACCAATAATTCCCCGCCGCAAACGCGAAAAACGCATAACGGTACGCCCATACACAGCTGCCGCAACCGGCGGCAGTACTCTCCCCGATGACGCAACCTCAATCGCGAACGACCGTGGCCGTTTCCGGGGCACACTGCGGCAATGTTGTGATGGGTTAAGGTTTACGACACCTTAAGACAGGAGGAAAAATCTTATGCATCCCAATGCGGTCCGACGACCTTCCCAAGCCCCCACTTCGGTCATTTTCGGAACGCGCCGACAGCCTCAAGCCTTTGCCATGCATAGGCAATCCACGCGGTGCGAATGCTGTGCCCGCCCGGGTGACGACAGAACTCCAGCAGCCGTCCAACCGCACTACGCTGACGCTCACATGAGAGCAGTCCCGCTGTCGCACGACCGGACGGCTCATATGCCGTTTGCCGCGCGACCATCTCCAACGCCTTGAAGACGTTACCCTGACGCGTTGGCCCGATGGGACGCCCGGTGAGCGGCACCACCCGGTCGGTCTCTCCGTGGATATGCACGAGATGCGGCGCGGCCTGCGGACACCGCGGCGGCACGGGCGCCCAGAATGTTCCCGCAATCGGTGCGAAACCCGCAAAGAGATCGGGCCGATAGCACGCGAGATTCCATACCATCATCCCGCCCGCGGAAAACCCGGTCGCCATCAACCGGCGGGTGTCGATCCCGTGGCGCGCGGCCAGCACAGGGATGAATGCGTCAAAGAACGCGACGGCAGACCCGTCACCGCCCGACGGCGAATTTGGGAGGTTCCAGTCCGCGCGAGACGATTTCGGCGCGACCAACGCCACCCCAAGCTTGTCGGCAAGTTTGCGCAAGGCCGCATTACGCATCGTCCCCGCCGCCGTACCGCGATAACCGTGCATATAGACGATCGCACCCATCGGCTTTGCCGTGTCGCGCGCCGCGGGCAGATGGATCCGATAGGTCCGTTGGCCAAGCACACAGTCCGTATCCGCGCTGCAGGCATGCGCCGCGCGCTCTTCAAGGCTGACAAAGGTGAGCCCCAGCGCCAGGACGATGCTGGGCACAGCAAAAGTCTTCCGAAAAATCTCACGCATGCATTCACTCATTTTTACAACCTATACGAGAGTATTGCGTTGATCGTTTCTCACCAGACCATGACAGGCCATTCTGCTGTGCGCACTTCACGATCCCTGCAACATGCTGCTCGCCCTGCGTTTGGCCGCGCGCCGTCGCATGCGATCATCTCCTCGTCGGCGACGAAGGCTCCATCACCCACAGTGCCACCGGAGCGCGGCCTGCTGGAGCGCCGCTATGCCCTCGCGAAGCGATATCAGGAGCAGGGTCTCGCCGTCTTCGATGCCAACCAGAAGCTGGTGCACGCCAACGCGCATTATGCGGAAATCTACGGTCTCGATCCGCATCGGATCCACCCTGGCATGGCGCTCCGCGACATCCTCGAGCTGCGGATCAATGCCGGTATCTACGGCGCAAACGGGTCTGCCGCCTATCGTCGGGAGTGGCTGCGCAGCGTCACACAGCGCCGGATCCGTATTCAGGATCTGAACGACGGTCGCAGCATCATGGTCGTCCAGCAACCAACGCAGAACGGTTGCTGGCTGGCGACACATGAAGACATCACCACACGCCTGCACGAAGAGGCCGCCGTCACCTACATGGCAACGCGCGACCCGCTTACCGGGCTCGTCAACCGGCCGGCACTGCTCGCCAGTTTATCCTCCGCGCTCGAAAATCTCCGCGGAACCGAACATGCCTGCGTGATGATGATCGACCTCGATCACTTCAAACCCGTCAATGACACCTACGGTCATGATGTCGGAGACGAGGTGCTCAAGATCGCTTCAGCGCGCATCCGTGGCCACGTGCGGGACACGGATACTGTTGCGCGACTGGGCGGAGATGAATTCGTCGTTGTGCAAGCGCCAATCCCGGATATCTCGATCATTCCGGCGCGCGTGACGCGTTTGCTCGATGCGCTGCACGAACCTGCGATCACGATCGCCGGGCCTGTCGCGACCGGAGCCACCATCGGCGTCGCCCTCCCCTCCTGCCACCACCCGGCACCGCAACCGCCGACAAACGCCGACAACGCCAGCCATGTGACCGTCGTACCAGACGCACCGCGCCAGCCTGCAGACGACAGCGCCCCGTCGCTATCACCGGAAGCCGTCCTCAAACACGCAGATGAAGCGCTCTATGCCGCCAAGGAGCAAGGCCGCGGGACGTTCAGCATCGCCCATCGACCGGGCAGCGCAACAACGGCGAGCGACACGTTCACACCACATCCCCCACGCGCCGTGTCGTCTTCACAGCGCTCCGCGCCGGATCAAACGAGATGATCGGCGGCACCCTCCACGCACCGCGCACAACCCGATCAGACCGCACCTTTGGTCGACGCGAAACACGCCTTGCGCAACAGCCCCGCGCCCGCATCCCGAGGAAAACCCAGATGATCACGCCGTCATACACGCACCCGGAGTTCCAGCCCGAGGAAACCGCAATCCGGCTCTCTTCGAAAGCCGCGGAACGCCGCGACCACGAACGCATCGAGGTCCGCGCTCGCGCCACCGCGCATGCGCACGGCATTTTCCAGACCGTGCTCATCCGCAATGTGTCCCGCGGCGGTGTCATGCTCGACACGGCATTCGGGCTGGCAGTTGGAGACACTGTCATCCTGCGGACGATCAACGGACACGCCTATCCCGGGCGCGTTGCGTGGTCCGTCTCGCCCTATACTGGCATCAGCTTCGACGACCCGATTGAGAGTGACGACCCGCTATTTTCTCCGCGTCATCGCGTCTCTGCCTAGCCTCTCGCGCAGCACGCCATGGCACGCTTCATGAATGACCCAGGGAGCCGGATGGCACGTCATGTGCGTCCGGGCGGCTTCAGGGACTGCGACCATGACGATGCTCACCGCGACCCACGCGCAAGGCTCCGGCTGGGCTCTGTTCTCGCGCCGTCAGTTCGAGCGCACGCTGCTCTGGATCGCAATGGCGTTGAGCGGCCTCGTCTTCTTCGAGCCGGCACCGTTTGACCTGCTGATCCTGCTGCTGATCGGCATATGGCTGTCGGGCGGATTGCATATCCCGAGGACACTTGCCGTTCCGCTCGTCCTCGTTGGCATCCTCGCGGCAACCGGTCTGCTGACTGCAACCCTCTCGACCACGCTCGTCTCCTCCGGACGGCACGTGATCATTTCGGTCTTTCTCTACATTGTGATGATCGGTCTCGCGGCGCATATCGCGCGCGCGCCGGTACGCAGTTTGCCAATCATCTTCTCGGGCTATCAATTCGCAGCCATCATCGCGACGGCCGCGGCGGTGACAGGGTATTTCTCTCTCATTGACGGCACACAGGAGCTGTTCATTGAGCATGGCCGCGGGC
>JBCAXC010000088.1:0-8085 GCA_038534255.1 Pseudomonadota bacterium | reverse complement strand
TCGTCGCTGCGGAGACGCGCGAAGACGTGGTCACGCTGATTGGCGGCGCAGGTGAGCAGGTCAGTGGCGACATTGTCATCGGGGCGGACGGGCGCAACTCGATCGTGCGCCAAAGCGTCGGTATTGCCGTGAAATCGTGGGCCTATGAGCAGGTTGCGGTGGCCTGCCAGTTTGCGCACAGCGCGCCACACGATAACATCTCGACAGAGTTTCATCGCGCCGCCGGGCCGTTGACGGTTGTGCCCGGCGCGCCGGACGCCAGTGGGGACGCAGAGCATGTCTCCCATCTGGTCTGGATCGAGACACCTGATGTCGCTGCATCGCTTGCCGCGCTCGACGATGCCGCGTTTTCCCGCTCGCTGTCACGCCATTTGCAAGGCCTGCTTGGCGCGATTGGTCCGCTCGGGCCGCGCGGTTGCTTCCCGATCAGCGGGGCGCATGCACAGCGGTATGCGACCGACCGCGTGATCCTGGCAGGCGAAGCGGCACACGTGCTGCCGCCGATCGGTGCACAGGGTATGAATCTCGGCATGCGCGATGTGCTGGCACTGATCGAGCTGCTCGGGCCCGCGGATGTGTCGATCGCAGATGCTGTGCAGCGTTATGACAGTGCGCGACGCAGCGACGCTTATGTGCGCACAACGGGGGTCGATCTGCTGAACCGTTCGCTGACAACGCGGCACTGGCCACTGCAGGCGCTGCGCGGGGCTGGCCTCCACGCGATCGGTGCGCTGCCCGCGCTGAAACGAGCTGTCATCTCGGCCGGATTTGGCGGCGGGGTATCGCCCGACGCGCAAACACGCGGCGAGAGCAATTGACGACACGCGGGCGATTGCGCACACCGTCGCTCGAATACTGACGTTGGCCAGGCATGACCACGCCGCAACGACCTGCCTGCGATCCGAAAGCGCTTTTCTCCCCTTGTCCGATACCGCTTCGTCCGACCGCATCAAAGATGTGCGCTATCGTCTCGAGTATGGCGCGCTGCTGGTGCTCGTCGGGATCGTGCGGGCGCTGCCGGTGGACGTGGGCCAACAGATTTCGGCCTTCATCTGGCGGCGGCTTGCGCCGCGGACGCGGCGACATCGGCGCGCGCTGGCCAATCTGCAGATCGCCTTTCCGGACAAGACGGAGCGCGAGCGCGAGACGATTGCGCGGGAAAGCTGGGCCAATCTCGGTCGCGTGATGGTCGAGACGATGCAGATCGACCGGATCATTGCCGATCCGGAACGCATGCAATCTCCACAAGCGCACATCATCGCGCGATATGCCGAGAAGATGGGACCGATCGTTGGCGCCACGCTGCATCAGGGAAACTGGGAACTGTCGATCTGGCCGCTGACGTCCGTCGGCGCGCGACCTGCCGCGGTCTACCGGATCGTGAAAAATCCTTACGTCGATCGCTATCTCCGCAAGCAGCGGGAGAAACTGGTGCCGGGCGGATTGCTGGCGCAGGGGCGCGATGCGGAAGGCAGCACGGGTGACGCGCAAAAGACAGTGCGTTTGCTCTTTGATTATCTGCGGCGCGGCGGTCGGCTCGGGCTGGTGTGTGATCTCCCGGATGGCAGCGGTATCCCGGTCGACTATTTCGGTGAGCCTGCGCGCTCGACGCCGGCGCCCGCCATGATCGCGCGCCGAACCGGAGCGCGGATCTTCATGGCGCGATGCGTGCGCATCGGCACTGCGACGCGGTTCCGGATCGAGCTGAAGGAACTGCGGGTGCAGCGCAGCGCGAATGTGGGCGACGATATCCGTCAGACGACGGCCGATCTGCACAAACAGTTTGAAGCATGGGTGCGCGACGAGCCCGGTCAGTATATGTGGGCCAATCGGCGCTGGATCGACCTGCCGGACGGACATCCCGCCCGGCGCTGACCGCTCACCTGGCCGCCACCGGCTTCGTGCTTTGCCACCCACCTTACCTCACACTCGGAGACACTTCGCCATGACCGCCGTTCGCACGCCGCGCGCCTTCTTCAAGCCTCTGGCGATCGGGGCGCCGGATCCCGTCACGAGCCTGCCGGTGACGGTCGAGCGGATGATCCACTTCATGCCGCCGCACATCGAGAAGCTGCGCGCGAAGGTGCCTGATCTGATCAGCCAGGTGGATGTCGTGCTCGGCAATTTGGAGGATGCCATTCCGGCCGATGCGAAAGACGCGGCCCGCGAAGGCTTTATCGAAATGGCCAACGCGCACGATTACGGCGACACGGGGCTCTGGACGCGGATCAACTGCCTCAACAGCCCGTGGGTTCTCGACGACATTACCGAGATTGTCTCACGCGCAGGAGACAAGCTGGACGTTATGATGCTGCCGAAGGTCGAGGGACCGTGGGACATCCACTATCTCGATCAGTTTCTTGCGCAGCTCGAAGCGAAGCACGGGGTCGGCAAGCCGATCCTGATCCATGCGATCCTCGAGACGGCGGAAGGCGTTGCGAACATCGAGGACATCTGCGCGGCCAGCCCGCGGATGCACGGGCTCAGTCTCGGCCCCGCCGACCTTGCCGCTTCGCGCGGTATGAAGACGACGCGGGTTGGCGGCGGGCATCCGGCATATGGCGTGCTCGCCGATCCGGATGCGAACGACACCGACGCGCCACGGAGCTTTTATCAGCAGGACCTCTGGCACTATACCGTCGCGCGAATGGTGGACGCGTGTCAGATGCATGGCATCAAGCCGTTCTACGGTCCGTTCGGCGATTTTTCTGATCCTGATGCCTGCCGTGCGCAGTTCCGCAATGCGTTCCTGCAGGGCTGCGTCGGGACGTGGTCGTTGCACCCCAGTCAGGTGACGATCGCCAAGGATGTCTTCTCGCCAGACGCGGATGAAGTAGCGTTTGCGAAACGCATCCTTGAAGCGATGCCGGACGGGACAGGCGCCGTTATGCTGGATGGCAAGATGCAGGACGATGCGACCTGGAAACAGGCCAAGGTGATCGTCGATCTGGCGACGCAGATCGCTCGGAAAGATCCGGAACGGGCGGCGCTCTACGGACTCTGATCTGGCGTTCAGCGGTTGCGGGTTGCGTCGTCGCAACGCTTTGCGTCTGCATCCCGGCAACCACGCACCCAACACGTTGACGACGCATCGCGTTAGCCATGATACTCGGGCTGAGTTTGGGTGTGCAGCGCGGTGGTGCGGCATCGCTACTCATGACAGCGGCCCAACAGCCGCGGGGGAACACGACATGTCAGAAAAACACACAGCGAAATTCAGTCTGGGGCAGGTGGTGCAGCATCGGGTCTACCCGTTTCGCGGGGTGATCTTCGATGTTGATCCGGTGTTTTCGAATACCGACGAGTGGTGGGAGGCGATCCCGGAAGACATTCGCCCGCACAAGGATCAGCCATTCTATCATTTGCTCGCCGAGAACGAGAAAACCGAATACGTCGCGTACGTCTCCGAGCAGAACCTGCTGCCGGATGATTCAGGCGATCCAGTCCGTCATCCCGAAGTCGCGAGCCTGTTCAACGATTTCAAGAACGGGCAGTATCAGGCCCTGTTTGTCGATATGCACTGAGCACGATCTCAGGGCGTGACGTAAGCCCGAGAGTAACGACAAAAAACGGCGCCGCGGGACTGAACCCGGGCGCCGTTTTGATTCCAGGCGTTTAACTGTCGGGGCAGACTATTCCGTCGCGCCGGCTTTTTTCTTCTGTTCTTCCTGCGCCTTCTTGATCGCATCCGACGTGCGCTTGCGAATGGCGAGGCGGAGCTGTCGGCGGCGCTGGAAATACTGGTTACCATCGACCGGATCGCCATCAAGCGTCGCGGTGAAGCCCTTGAGCGGCACGTTGAAGCTGACAGGGCGATTGTAGAAGGTGTGGAAGACGCTGATGTTCGCGCTTGCACCGGCCTTCATGGCGTCGACGATTTGTGGGGTCGCCTCGGTGTCGATCACGCAGCCTTCTGCGTGGCAGAACACGTAGGTGAACTTGATCGGTTCCTTGATCTTGTCGAATTGCACGGCTGCGCCGGTCGGGAGGGCGACGCCAAGCGGGACCGTGACAAGCAGTTTCGGTTTTTTGCCGTCCTGCTGGCGGATGGCCATGGCGACGTTCAATTCGCCGGAGCGCTGATTGAACTGCTCGTGCTGCGTCACGCAGATCTTGATTTCCTTGCCCTCAGCGTCGGCACGTGACGGACAGATCTTGAACCAGTACTGGACCTTCTTTTCGGCAGCAGCCCCGCCGGTTTCCTGTGCGATAGCGGGTGATGCGACGAGCGCAGCCGCGAGCGCACCGATGCCGACGATGGCAGTTGCCGCATGCGCGACGTGACGTGAAACCCATGCGTTCATGAGACTGAACCCCCTCAATGTGGATCGCGGAACCGGGACCGCAGCCGCGACCGGTCGTAGAGCCCGAGCTTTGCTAGCCCTGCTTAAAGCTGGCTGCGGTTGGCCACCGAAATAAGGCGATGCCGTGGCCAGCGCCATCGGCCATCGGTCGCGCTTGTTGGACTGTGCTTGCGGTGTAGCCGAATTGTCGCGACGCGGCCAGTTTGCGGTCACGTGCAAGGACACACGCGGTACCGCTCGCTGCTGGTCGCCATCGGGAATCCCTGATTTAGGTCTAGGCAGTCGCCGCGCGGCGAAATGCAGAGAGTGGAAGGAGATCGGTCGATGCGAGACCACGAGCAACGCACACACGAGGCGCGCTCGCCCTCGTCTCGCATTCGGGCTTATTCCATTGCGCTTCTGAGCGCGCTTTGTCTCGCAACAGTTTCCGAGCGTGCACGTGGCGCGGACAGTCCTCCGCAAGGGCCGCAGCACGGGATTGCGATGCATGGCGCGCCGGCACTCGACGCCGGGTTCACCCACTTTCCTTATGCCAATCCCGATGCGCCGCAGGGCGGGACGTTGCGGCTTGGCATGCGCGGCACGTTCGACAGCCTCAATCCGCTCATCAACAAAGGGGCCGTGGCGCCCGGCGTGCGCGGCTATGTCTACGAGAGCCTGCTGGCGCGCAACGCTGATGAGCCTTTCGCGCTCTATGGGCTGCTGGCCGAGAAGGTCGAGACCCCCGACGACCGCTCGTGGGTGGCCTTCACCCTCAATCCGAAAGCGCGCTGGTCAGATGGCAAGCCGGTCACGGCCGCTGACGTGATTCACTCGCACGCGATCCTGCGCGACAAAGGCCGCAACAATCACCGGACGTACTACTCCAAAGTCACGGAGGTTTCGCAGACCGGCCCGCGGACGGTGCGGTTCAGCTTTGCCGACGGTAGCGACCGCGAACTGGCGTTGATCATGGGGCTGATGCCGGTCGTCCCAAAGCACGCGCTTTCGATCGAGGCGCTGCAAAAGACGACTCTTGAGCCACCGCTTGGGAGCGGGCCGTACCGGATCGCGTCGCTCGATGCCGGGCGCAACATCGTCTACGAACGCGACCCGAACTACTGGGGCAACGACGTGCCGGCGATGCGCGGGCGGCACAATTTTTCGAAGGTCCGGTACGATCTCTTCCGGGATGTGAACACGCTGCGCGAAGCGTTCTCGAAGGGCGTCTATGATGTGCGCGGGGAAGGCGATCCGGCGCAGTGGGCGCTCGGATATGACTTCCCGGCGGTCGCGCGTGGCGACGTCATCAAGGCGACATTCAAGACAGGGCGGCCCTCGGGCATGGCGGCGCTTGCTTTCAACACGCGACGGGAGATGTTCTCCGATGTCCGCGTGCGCCGTGCCCTGACGCTGATGTTCGATTTCGAGTGGCTGAACCGCACGCTCTATCACGGGCTCTATTCCCGCACGCAGAGCTTTTATGATCGCTCGCCGCTTTCCTCGCATGACAAACCGGCGACCGCGGAGGAGAAAGCATTGCTCGGGTCGCATGCGGCGCGCATCCCTGCAGCATTGATGGACGGCAGCTTTAAACTCCCCAAGAGCGATGGGCGCGGTCGCAACCGGGAAAACATTCGCGCGGCCATCACGCTTCTGAAGGACGCCGGGTACGTGCTCCGCGATCGTCGCATGGTGAACGCAAAAACCGGGGCGCCGCTGGCCTTCGAGATCATGATTGTCTCCCAGCCGCAGCAAAAAATGCTGAGCAACTTCGTCGCGACGCTTGGCAAGGTGGGGATCGCGGTGCGCGTGCGTCAGGTTGATTCCTCGGAATACACACGGCGGCGGAACACGTTTGACTTCGACATGACACCGTTCACGTGGTCGTCGTCGCTCTCGCCCGGCAACGAGCAGCTTCATCGCTGGAGCGCAGCGGCGGCGGATAGCGAGGGCTCGTTCAATGTCACCGGCGCCAAAGACCCGGCCATCGATGCGATGATCGCTGCGTTGCTGGCCGCGCGGGAGCGTCCGGCATTCGAGACTGCGGTGCGCGCCTACGATCGCACGTTGATGGCGGGAGAATATATCATTCCGCTCTATCATCTGCCGGAGCAGTGGGTCGCACACTGGAAGCATCTTGCCTATCCGGAGCGGACGTCGCTCTATGGCTACCAGCTGGATACCTGGTGGGACACACGGGCTGCGGCGAGCAATTGAGGCATGTCGGACGGTGATGCCGGTTACAGCGGCGCGCTGCCACGCGTGCGCTTCAACATGGCGCGGTACTGCCTTGGTGTCGCTGCGCAGGCGGCGCCTGAAAAGACCGGGCTCATCGTGCTGGGGGGCACCGCGGAAAATCCGGTGACGGAGACATGGACCTTCGGTGAGCTGGAACTCGCTACGCGTCGCGTTGGCGCTGCGTTGCAGGCATTCTGCGCTGAGCCTGACGGCCGCATTTTTCTCCTGCTCGGCAATACGAGTGCGTTTCCACTCGCCTACTTCGGCGCCATGGCAGCGGGGCTCGTGGCTGTGCCGGTGTCTTCCCAGCTTACTGCGCAGGAACGCTCTGCGCTGAAGGTTGATGCTCGTCCGGCACTGGTCGTTGGCGGGGCGGTCGATCCGGATTGTGACATCCCGCATCTGACGGAAGAAGAGCTCGTCGCGAGCGCACGCAACGGCGCGCCGTTGAGCGACTACGCCGACACGCGAGCGGATGATCCTGCATTTCTCGTTTTTACGTCGGGCACCACGGGAGGTGCGAAAGGTGTGCTGCATGCACATCGTTCCGCGTGGGGCCGGCGGCCGATGTACCGCGACTGGTATGATATCTCAGGCGCTGACCGGGTGCTCCATGCAGGCGCGTTCAACTGGACCTTTACGCTCGGGACCGGGCTTGCAGACCCCTGGGCCAACAGCGCGACGGCGATCGTCAACACGCGCCGGCGCACGCCGGACATGTGGCCAGCGCTGATCCGCGCCACCGGGGCAACACTCTTCGCGGCAGTGCCCGGGTTGTATCGTCAGATCCTCAAATATGCCCCGAAGGGTCCGCTGAACGTCGGGCAGCTGCGGCATGGTTTAAGCGCCGGTGAGGCGCTGACGGAGCGCGTCGCGGAGGAGTGGTCTGCTCGGACAGGAACGCAGCTTCACTCCGCGCTCGGCATGAGTGAGATCTCGACGTATGTTTCCGCGTCACCGCAGCGACCGGCATGCTCCGGAACCGTTGGACAGGCGCAGCGCGGGCGGGCGATTGCAATCCTTCCGATTGATAATGCGACCGGTGACAGCGCAACACCGCTGTCGACGGGTGAAGTCGGATTGCTCGGCGTGCACCGTACGGACCCAGGACTGATGCTCGGGTACTGGCAGCGCCCCCGCGAGACCGCGGCAGCGATGCGTGGAGGCTGGTTCTGCGGTGGAGATCTTGCCTCCATCGATGCGCAGGGGTTTGTGACGCATCACGGTCGCGCTGACGACCTGATGAATGCGTTCGGGTATCGCGTGGCGCCGCAAGATGTCGAAGAGGCGCTCGGCGACGTGCCCGGCGTCACCGAAATCGCGGTAACGGAAATCGAGGTCCGAGAGGCCGTCAGCATCATCGCCGCGTTCTTTGTGCCTGCCGATGCCGGTGTCGATGGGCGTGCGCTTGAAAGTGCGCTCTCGCAAAAAGCGACAATGGCGCTTGCGGATTATAAACAGCCCCGCGCATACATCGCCGTTGATGCGCTCCCGCGCACAACGAATGGCAAAATGCAGCGGCGCGCGCTGCAAGCCATCTACGATCACAAGGTACGGAATG
>JBCAXC010000087.1:0-8089 GCA_038534255.1 Pseudomonadota bacterium | reverse complement strand
CTCAGCCAGACCGCGCTGCTCAAAGTCGCTCTTGTTGAGGCTGATCACGAAGAGCACAAGATCGCCGCCCGCCCCGCGCGCAACGAGTTTCCCCTCGATCAGCGGATTGGCGAGAATGCGTGCGATCTTGTGCTCTTCGTGATCAGCCTCAACAAGAGCGACTTTGAGCAGCGCGGTCTGGCTGAGTCCGTCGCTGAAGTGCGGGCGCTTGTGGCGGACATTCTGGGCGAGGCGCCGGTTAACGTCCAATTGGCCGGTGCGCCGGTGATGCAGCTCGAAATCCGCGAGGCGATTGCGCGCGACCGCATCATCTACAACGTGTCCGGTTTCATCCTCGGAATGCTTTTGTGCCTTGCGCTGTTTCGCCGGGTCGGCCTTGTTTTCATTGTGGCGCTGTGCCCGGCGCTCGCCGTCGTCTGGACGATGGGGTTGCTCGGGCTCGGCGGGTTCAAGCTCAACTCATTCACCAACGTGTTGCCTGCGCTCGTCATGGTGATCGCGTTCTCCGATGCCATGCACATGATTTTTGCGGTGCGCCGCGGATTGCGGGACGGACTGGACAAGGCGCAGGCGGTGGGCACTGCCGTGCGGGATGTCGGGCCGGCCTGCGCGTTGACCTCGATCTCGACGTCGATCGCGATGGCGTCGCTGATGCTGACGGACAGTGCGTTGATCCGCACATTCGGCGGCGCGGGTGCCATCGCAACGCTGCTCACATTCTGCGCCGTCATTTTTATCGTGCCTTCGATGAGCATGTTGATGATCCGCGACGAAGCGAAGTTTCGCGCCGAGGAAGAGACGCGCGGCAAGGGCATCGCCTGGCTGACTGGGCTGTGCGAGCGGCTTGGTCGTGCGCTTGAAGGACACTTTCGGGCGATCATGGCCGGCGGGTTGGCACTTTTCCTCCTTTGTGCGTTCGCGCACGCGCAACTCGTCCCGAATTATCGCTTCAGTGATCAGGTACCCGACAACAAGGAGTCGGTGGCGGCATCGGAGCGTCTGGACAAACGGCTGACGGGCGCGCACCCGATCCACATCATGTTGTCATGGGATGACGGGAGGTCCGTCCGCTCGCAGGAGATGCTCGACATCATCACCGATGTGCATGGCGTGATGCAGCAGCATGAGCGGATCGGGAATGTCTGGTCGGTGCATACGCTGCGTCGCTGGCTCGCGGGTATCGGTGTGACGTATGTGGCGGAGATCGGGCGCTACATCGATCTGTTGCCGGACAACCTCGTTGGGCGCTTCCTGAATGAACCGGCGCGGCGCACGCTGGTCACAGGGCGCGTGCCGAACCTCGAGGCGGCAGAAGCGGTGCCCGTCATGCGCAGTCTTGAGCGCTCTCTCGCGGCTGTGCAGGAGAAATATCCCGATGTGACCATGAAGGTCACAGGTCTGACGGCGGTTGCCGCGTATCAGAGCTCGAACATGATCGCGCAGCTCAATCGCGGACTGCTGATCGCTGTCATTGTGGTCATCGGCGTTATGGCGTTTGCTTTTCGCTCCTGGTGGGTGCTGGTGGTCAGCATTCTCCCGAATATCTTTCCACTCGTTGCGGCTGGCCTGCTGCTCTGGCTGCTCGGTATCGGCCTTGGCTACGCGAGCGTTATCGCACTGACAGTCGCGTTCGGTCTCGCGGTCGACGATTGCATTCACTTCCTCGCGCGGTACCGGTTTGATCTGGCGGCAACAGGCGGGCAAGTCCGCGCGGCCTTGCGCGAGACACTTGCGCATATCGGCCCTGTCCTGATCCTCACGACGGGTGTGCTGATGGCCGGTCTTGCGGTCACGGCGCTGAGCGATTTGCCGGCGATGCGGCTGTTCGGCAGTCTCGTGCTGGTAACGTTGGTGGCGGCGTTGCTTGCAGACCTGATCGTGCTACCGGCGACGATCGCAGTGCTGGAGCGCTTCCGACGCCGCGGTCCAGCAGCTGCGCAGGGTGCACCTCCGGCGCCCTGATGATCGCAGACGCCGCGATCCAAATTCAGGTTCGGACCATGCGGCAGATTGATCTGGCTCGAAGAGAAACAGTTGCTTCATTGTTTTGATTGGCTAGAACTTGCGCACCCACCTCTGACGTGTTCGGGGGGAAGGTCGGACGCTTCGGTTCATCCGTGAAGTCCGGCTCCGAAGGAAGGGCCGGTTCGCGAAACGCGGGCTGGTCCTTCTCCGTTTCTGCCCGACGCCTCGACACCCGTCCCATTTGTGTCACATTTGCCACGAGGTGGAGGGCCGCCCGTATTTCGCGGGTTGAACGTTCAACAATTGGTTGCCGCTTCGGTTCGCGTCCACCTAGCTACATCCGGTCATGAAGAGCGCTACTGCAGCGCTGGAGTGACGTGCTTGTTTTGAGTTCAGGGGACGTTCGTGGCCAAGTCAGTCAAGCGTACGTTGCTTGCCAGCGCGGCAGGTCTTATGGCGATGACCAGTGTGGCCCACGCCGGCGGCTTTGCCGTGCGGGAACAGTCGACCTCATCGCAGGGCGCATCTTTCGCCGGCAGTGCGGCCGGTGGCGATCTTTCATCGATGTTCTGGAACCCTGCTGCGCTTGGCGCTTCGCAAGGCACGAACTCGGAAAGCCACTCGGCAATCTTTTTCGGGCGGACCAATCTTGAGGCCGACGGTGGCTCGCTGCTGGCAGGTGGTGGCAACACATCGAGCGGAGATATCGCCGAAGATGCGATGATTTCTTCAAGCTACTTCGGTCATCAGATCAGCGACAGCATGTGGGTTGGCATGAGCGTCAACTCTCCGTTCGGGCTCGTGACGAAACCGGCCGATCGCAACTGGGTAGGCGCTCCCATCGCACGGAGTTCCAAGATTTTCACCCTTAACGCCGCGCCCACGTTGGCTGTTGAGGTGATGCCCGGCGTCGTCGTCGGTGCCGGTGTCCAGGTGCAGTACATGGACGCGCAGCTGAAATTCGCGACGCCGACCGGTGCGAGCGCGGTCTATGAAGGCGACGACATCGCGTTCGGCGGAACGCTCGGCCTCTATCTCAACCCGGTTGAGGGAACGCAGATCGGCATCGGCTACCGCTCGCAGGTCAAGTCGCAGCTGGAAGGTGATCTGTTTGTTGTCGGCCAGCCGACGCGATCGCCGAACACGGTCGAGTTGGTCACGCCGGACATCGTGACGTTCAGCGTGCGCCAGGCGGTCTCTGAGAACTTCCGTCTGATGGGCACGTTCGAGTGGACGAACTGGTCAGATTTTCAGTCCGTTTCGCTCAACAACCTGACCGCGCTTGGTGCACCGGGTGCGGTGGCGACCATTGAGGCCAACTGGCATGACGCATGGTTTGCATCAATTGGGGCGGAGTATGACTGGAGTTCATCGCTCACGATTCGCGGTGGGATTGCTTATGAAGAGTCGCCAATACAGAACGCGTCGGAGCGTTTGACGCCGGTGCCTGATGCGGACCGGATCTGGGCGAGTGTCGGTGCGACCTACAAGGCGACGAGCCATCTGACGATCGACCTCGCCTATACAAAGGTGTTCGTTGAAGACGCCCGTTTCGAGCGTGAGACCGCGGTGCCGGTTCCAGCCTTGGGAGCGCCCGGAACACTCGAGGGCACGGCTGAGACCGATGTCGACATCCTTTCTTTTTCGGTGAAGCAGAAACTGGACGCCTCGCATCCGATCCTTGGTGGATTGTTTCAATAGTTCAGCTTAGGCGCCTCGCTGCGTATCGCGAGGCTTTGCGACGACCCAGACGGTGATCCTGTTAGGATCCAACAGAGAGACCCGGTCACGTTGGCCGGGTCTTTTTGTATCTCGGCGATGCGCAACAACCGATCGCATGAGCTCATGTCGGTGCGAACTGTTTGACAGCGGAACGTTGACTGTCGATCATTCCAGCAACGCAGGAGCGGAATGCCGCATGAGCCAGTTTTTCGGAAAACTGAAGCAGACGTTCCAGCAGGCACCAAGCGGGTTCCCGGAGTTCGTGTTCGAATTCGCGGCGCTATTCGGCGAGAACTTGATTCGTGTGCCGGCCGTCGGCCAACTCATCTCGTCAACAGGTCGCTTGATCTCATATATTCTCCTCGCAATCTCGCCGGCGTTGCCGTTCGATATCAAGGCATCCAACAGCTTTTCGGAAGACCCTTTCAATTTCTACAAGAAGATATTTCTCTACAGTTTTCTCATTACCGTGTTTTTCTGCCTGATCCTGAGCGGGGTGCTGGCTTTCGGTTCCGGGACATTTTTCGAGACAGTCGGCCCCGGCCTCCTTGGATCAACAAACAACGCGGCCAATACGGTGATTTCGTTCACCGAGGATTTTCACAACATCCTGCTCTATGCGGTGGTTGTGCCGCTCTACGTATCGGCAGCCGTCTGCATGATCGTCACGGTTGTGTTGAGCTGGTCGAAGATCAATCTGTATTCGCGAAAGATCGACGAGACCGCGTATCAGGAAGGTTTTTCCTCGCGGCATGTCTTTCGGATCGCCTGCTTCTTTTCGTGCTCGCTGCTGATCGCAAGTATTTTCATCGCCAACTACATTGCAGACCTGAAAGACCCGGTGAAGACGGAGCATTTGTACTGGTTCTTCGACGTGGCGGGCTCAGGAGAGCGGATGATCAATGGCGTGGGCAGCTACTATCTGTTCATGAACGCCATGCTGCTGCTCATCACGTCTGTGGCGGCGTTGCTGTACATCTCGATCAGCCTTGAAGCGTTCCGGCTCGGGCGCGTTATCGGCAAGGACGCTGATCTCCTCATGGAGCTTGAGGCGGGTGAGAAGCTTGAGGTCTCACTGCTGCAGTTGGACAAACGCTTCCGGCTGATCATCTCGGATTTTTCGTTCTGTTACATCTGGGCCAAGGTTTTGCTGCTGGCATATGTCGTGAACATTCTCATCTGGCAGGCCTCTCCGGCGGGCAACGTCGATAATGTGCACTACGCGCTGTTCCTGCTTGTCCTGATCGGGTTGCTCTTCCTCGTCCTGCCGCGGCTCTACCTCGGTTCGCAGTGGCACAAGCTCAAGCTGTCCTACCTGAGTGTCGCGGACACGGTTGGGGCTGAAGGACTCGCGATCCTCTACACTGACATCCGGAGCGGGTCTCAGCAGAAGATCTCGATGTTGCTCAACCTCATGTACGCCTCCGTTCTGAGCATTGTCCTGATGCGGCAATACGGTGTTGATTCTCTGCTCGGGCTTGTCGGGCTGCTGTTCCTCTAGACCGTGTCTGCGATGATGATACCAAGGCTTGCATGATGGACGCTTTGCCAACCGCCGATGACGTTGCCGATGCTGCTGCGCGGATTGCGGGGCATGCCTTTCGTACGCCGCTGCTGCGTAACCCGCGGCTCGATGCTGCGACGGGCGCAACTGTCCATCTCAAGCCGGAGAACATGCAGCGGATTGGCGCCTTCAAGTTTCGGGGGGCCTACAATGCGCTCTCGCGACTTCCGGGCGATGTGCGGGCCGCCGGCATTCTCGCGGCGTCCTCGGGCAATCATGCGCAGGGTGTCGCGGAAGCGGCACGGCTGCTCGGTGTGCCTGCGACGATCGTCATGCCGCATGATGCGCCGCTCGTTAAAGTGGCGGGCGTCAAACGCGCGGGAGGACAGATCATCACGTACGATCGCGCGCACGAGGATCGCCAGACCGTGTCGCAACGGGTGCATGACGCGCAGGGCGGGATTTTTATCCACCCCTTCGACAACCCGGATGTCATTGCGGGGCAGGGCACCGTCGGGCGCGAGGTCGCGGACGACATGGCGGCGACAAACGCGGATGTCGACGTCGTTGTGGTGCCGTGTGGCGGTGGTGGGTTGACGGCGGGCATCTGCCTTTCGATCCATGATCGCTATCCGAAGGCCGCGATCTATGCGGTCGAACCGGAGGCGTTTGATGACACTGCGCGGTCGTTTCGCAGCGGCGTTCGGGAGGTGAATGCGCATGCGGCGGGCTCGGTTTGCGATTCGCTACTTTCGCCGCAACCGGGAGAAATAACGTTCGCAATCAATCACGCGCATCTGGCCGATGTGGTCACGGTCAGTGATACGGACGCCTGCGCCGCTGTGGCGTTTGCTTGGGATGCGCTGAAGACTGTGGTTGAGCCGGGCGGTGCTGTCGCGCTTGCCGCTGTGCTCGGGGGGAAAATTCCGGTCGCCGGGCGCACTGTTGTGATCGTGCTGTCTGGTGGGAACGTGGATGCGGAACTTTTCGCCGAGATCCTCGCTGCGCCACGTCACTTTAACGCCTGAGATTTCTTGCGATGTCTGATGCTGCCGCGCTCGAGGCACGCCAGTTTGCGTGGCGCGCGTCTGCGCTCTTTGCGGCGCTGTTTTTCAGTGCCGGCATCCAGATGGCATACCTGCCGGCCTGGTTTGCCAGCCGCGGGCTGACACCGGGTGAAATCTCGCTCGTGCTCGCGTTGCCGATGGTCGTGCGCATGGCGACGACGCCCGGTATTACCTATGCCGCCGATCTGTCCGGACAGCAGGAACGCATCATCGTCTGGCTAACGTGGGGTGCGTTGGGCGCTGTCGTTGCGCTCTATTTTGGACATGCGTTCTGGCCGTTGCTTGCGGCGATGATCGTGCACGCATCGTTGTGGACGGCGATCATGCCGCTCTCGGAGGCGTTGGCCATGCGGGGTGTCAATCGCGGCGGGCTCGACTACGGGCGGATGCGATCGTGGGGTTCGGTCGCATTCATCGCCGCCGGTCTGGTCGGTGGTGGCGTGCTCGGAACGTTCGGTGCCGAACGCATTATCATCCTTTTGATGGGTTCTGCGGTTGCCCTCGTTGTGGTCGCGCACCTGATTGCGGGACAGACTGGTGACGCGGCGGGCGCCAACACGCAGCGCGCCGACATGACGTGGCGCGATACGTTGCGTTTGCTCACCCGGCAGCACTTTATTTTCCTCTTTCTCGCGAGTGGTCTCGGGCAGGCGTCGCACGCCGTCTACTACGCGTTCGCGACGATCTACTGGCAGAGCATCGGTATCGCGCCGCTTGCGATCGGGATGCTGTGGGCTGTCGGAGTTGCGGCGGAGATAGGTGTGTTTGTTATCTCCAAGCGGCTGATCGCACGGTTCGGCGCGCCGCTGCTGCTCGTCGTCGGCATTGCAGCCGGCGTTCTGCGTTGGCCGCTGACCGCGCTTGAGCCGCCGCTCGTGTTGCTCTTCGTTGTGCAGTTGCTTCACGGGCTGACATTCGGCGCGGTGCATCTGGCGGCGGTGCATTTGATCGCGACGCTTGCTGGAGAATCGCGGTCCGCGACCGCTCAGGGGGTGCACAATACCTTTGCAGCCGGTCTCTTCATGGCGGGCGCGATTGCCGGTGCCGGTTGGCTCTTTGCAGCGTATGGCGGGTCCGCATTTTTCGCCATGGCTGCGTTGTCGGCGCTCGCATTGTTTGCCGCACTCGCCTTTACCAAGCGGCATGCGGCGCTCGGTGACGTGCTCCCGCGCAACTGAGACGGCGCGTGACTGTGTGCCAAATAGGCCGGGGATATCGTGCGTCTGCGCGCCGGTCGTTTAATGGCGTGCGGTAGTTTCGTCAGCATCGAATCAACTGCGCGCGATGTGCTCGGATGCGGGAGGAGCGACATGGTTTCGGCAGCCTCTGTCGCCGATGCGCGCGCCGTCCTTGTGGCAGATGACAGGGCGTTGCGGCTGTGTGCGGAAGGCCGTTGGACGATCGACCATGCTGGCGAGATCGATCGCCTGCTGCGCAGGCTTCTGGCCTCGTCACAAAGCGCCGGGCGGCGGCGGGTCGAAATCGACTGTGGGCAGCTCGAGCATCTTGATACGGCCGGGGCATGGCTGCTGCGGCGTGCGGCGACGCAACTCGCCGACGGACGCGCGTCTCCAGAATATCTCGACCTTCAAGACCGGCATGCGCTGCTGCTCAAGACGGTCGATGTGCCCGGTCCGTCGAATTCCGCCGCGTCCTCTGGTCGTCGCTCCAGCATTATCACCGATATCGGAGAAGCCACCGCGCAGGCCGCTGCATTCACCTATGCGTTGATCGGATTTCTCGGGGTCGTGGTGGTGACCGTCGGGCGCGTTGCGGTGACCCCGCGGCTCTGGCGGCCGAATGCGTTCGTGCTCGACATGATGCACGAACG
>JBCAXC010000086.1:0-8112 GCA_038534255.1 Pseudomonadota bacterium | reverse complement strand
GTGACCGGCTGGAGCCCGACGATCATCGCGGAGGCGCCCGCCGACATCCCGTGCTCGATCGCCCAGAACACGGCGCCCAGATAAACGCCATGGATCAATGCGCCGGTGACGACGGCGTGCCCCGCTTTGCGAAAGCCTGGCCATTCGGCGCGCCAGGCGATAGCGACCAGCGCCATGATAGGCACGACGATGGCGAAGCGGACGGCAAGAAAGGTGAAGGGCTCTGCATACGGAGCACCGAGTTTTGCGCCAATGAACCCGGTGGCCCAGAGCAGCACGAACGCGATGGGTGCGAGGCGAAGGAGCACGGTGGGCCAAACGGTGAAAAGTCAGGTGGACAACTGCGTGGTGCCCGCTCCGGTCCTGTCACGCAAGCGCGGAGGCCAGGAGTTGGATCGTGGTGTGCGGGGAAGTCACCGCGATTGCAGAATGTTCGATACGAACGCGGCGCGCATCACGCCGCGGCTAGGAGGCTGTCGAACATTTTTTGTCCGTCGGTGCCGCCGAGTGCCGCGTCGGCGAGGCGTTCGGGGTGGGGCATCATACCGAGGATGCGGCCGGTGTCATCGTAGATGCCGGCGATGTTGCGCTGGGAACCGTTGGGGTTGGCGTCGCCGTCTTCCTGGCCGTCCGCGGTTACGTAGCGGAATGCGATGCGGCCTTCGCCTTCCAGCCGGTCCAGCGTGTCGTCATCGGCGAAATAATTTCCGTCGTGGTGACCTACGGGAATGCGGATCACGCCGCCGTTGCCGTAGGCGCTGGTGTAGATCGTGTCCGTCCGCTCCACGCGCAGATGGACGTCCTTGCAGACATATTTCAGTCCGGCATTCCGCATCAGCGCTCCGGGCAGGAGCCCGGCTTCGAGGATAACCTGAAAGCCGTTGCAGATCCCAAGCACCGGTGTGCCTGCCTCTGCCTTCGCTACGACATCGCGCATGATTGGCGACTTGGCAGCCATCGCGCCAACACGGAGATAATCTCCGTAGCTGAACCCGCCGGGCACGACGATGAGATCGCTCTCCGGTACTTCGGTGTCGGCGTGCCAGACCATTTGCGTTGGCTTGCCCGTTGTCTTCTCGAGCGAGACGGCAACATCCCGGTCACAATTCGAACCGGGGAAGACAATCACGGAGGCGCGCATGGCTCAGCCTTCCATCTCGATCGCGTAGTTCTCGATCACCGTATTGGCGAGGAGTTTTTCGCACATGGCCTCAACGTCAGCGCGGGCCTTGTCTGCATTGGTCTCATCCAGATCGACTTCGATATATTTTCCCTGCCGGACTTCCTCGACGCCGGAAAATCCGAGTGATCCGAGCGCACCTTCGATGGCTTTGCCCTGCGGATCGAGGACACCGTTCTTCAGAGTTACCTTGATGCGTGCTTTCATTTCGGATGTGCTCCTCGCACGTGATTGTCCAGTCCGGTGGGCGCTTACGTCGACGAAACGAGCCGTGGGCCATCTGTCGAGGCGGGGCGGCTCTCGTTCAGGATGCCGAGGCGGCGCGCGATCTCCTGATAGGCTTCGACGAGATCGCCGAGGTCTTTGCGGAAGCGATCCTTGTCGAGCTTTTTGTCCGTCTGGATATCCCAGAGCCGCGCGCTGTCGGGCGAAATTTCATCCGCAAGAACGACCCGCACCATGTCGTTCTCGAACAGCTTTCCAAACTCGAGTTTGAAATCCACCAGCCGGATACCGACGCCGTAAAACAGGCCGGTCAGGAAGTCGTTGATCCGCAGCGACATCGCCATCATCTCGTCGATCTCCTGCGGCGTTGCCCAGTTGAACGCAGTGATATGTTCTTCGGAGACCATCGGGTCATCGAGCTCGTCGGCCTTATAATAGAACTCGATGATCGAGCGGGGCAGAGCTGTGCCTTCCTCGAGACCGAGGCGCTTTGCGATCGAACCGGCGGCGACGTTGCGGATCACGACCTCGATCGGAATGATCTCGACTTCGCGGATGAGCTGCTCGCGCATGTTCAGCCGCTTCATGAAATGCGTCGGGATGCCGATCTCGCCGAGGCGCGTGAAGAGGTACTCCGAGATGCGATTGTTGAGCACCCCTTTGCCTTCGATCACTTCGTGCTTCTTGTTGTTGAAGGCTGTTGCATCGTCCTTGAAGTGCTGGACGAGCGTGCCGGCTTCCGGGCCCTCGTACAGTATCTTCGCCTTGCCTTCGTAGATGCGGCGGCGACGGTTCATGGGGTGAACTCCGGGAGCGGCGATGTTGCTGCGCCTGCCGACGTTTGCGTCACGGCCTACAGCGTCGAGCGTGACGTGTTTCACGCATCGCCGGGAATCAGTTGCGGCATGCCCGACATCCTCTAGCGGATGGACCTTGGCGACACAATCGAGTGTGGGCGAGCGCTTGAGGCGTGGGCACAGGGGAGCAGTGGTTGCTGAGCGGCGGTCGGGGAGCGGTGGCTTGGTTGATTTGGGCGGGTGCGGGTTCTATGTGCTCGAACAGGTCGCCGAGCGGATTTCCACCGCGACGCAGCAACGCCAACAGCGCCGGAGGCACAGGACATGTCAGGTTTCGACGATCGCAAGAAAGGTTTCGAGAACAAGTTTGCCCGTGATCAGGAGCTGCAGTTCAAGGCGACGGCGCGGCGGAACAAGCTGCTGGGTCTGTGGGCTGCGGAGCAGATGGGGCTCTCGGGTGATGACGCCGAGACGTATGCACAAGAGGTCGTGAAGGCGGATTTCGAGGAAGCCGGTGACGATGATGTCTTGCGTAAAGTGCGCGGTGACTTCGACGCCAAGAGCATTGCGCAATCCGATGCCGATGTGCGCACGAAAATGGATGAGCTGATGGGTGAGGCGATCCGCCAGGTGGAGGCGGGTTAAGCGTGGCGGATGACGATGCCTTTGCCTCGACGCTCGCGCGCGACGGCGTTGCGCTTGCCGCGTGGTGCGGGATCGGTTCGTCTCTCGTCGTCGAGACGGCTGCGGCGAGTGGCTACGATCTCGTCCTCATCGATCAGCAGCACGGATTTGGCGGTCAGGCCGAACTGCTGGCCGGGCTGACCGCGGCGCGCGCCGGTGGGTTGCCTGCTGCGGTGCGTATTGGGTGGAATGAGGACGCTCTTGTCTCGCGGGCGCTTGATGCCGGGGCGCATGCTGTCGTCTGCCCGATGATCAACACGGTCGCGCAGGCGCGGGCCCTGGTTCACGCCGCGAAGTATCCGCCGCTTGGTGGGCGGAGTTGGGGTCCGTATCGGGCATCACTTGTGATCGATGGCGACATGCTTGCGGTCGGCAATACCCGGACCCGGACATTCGCGCAGATCGAGACGGCCGAGGCGCTCGACAATCTTGAGGCGATTGTCGCGGTTGATGGACTCGACGGTGTTGTCGTCGGGCCGAACGATCTGGCGATTTCGATGCGCGGAGATCGCGCGATCGATGCCCCTGACGTGCTAGAGGCGATCGAACGCATCCGCACGGCGACACGCGAGGCGGGCAAGATCGGATGGATCTTCGCCAACACGCCAGACTATGCGCGTCCGCTCATCATGGCCGGCTGGGATATCGTGACGATCTCAACCGATATCGTCTGGCTGCGGACGGCGATGACGGAGGTCGTCGCGCAAGCGCGCGCCATTACGTGAGCTGACGGCAGATGTCGACGACGGCGTCCCGTCGCCCTCGCGCGGGCGGCGCTACTTCATTTCGATCCGATAGCTACCGGTGCCGCGGATCTGCACGTTGTTGTCGGCGTTATTGTTAGCGCGGCGACGATAACGATTACCGGACTGAATGTTGAAGTTCGACAGCTTGCAGGACGCTGCGATCGTCTCATTCAGGACATCGCACTCCGCCGCCATCATCTGATACATCGCGCGGCGCCCCTTGCTCTGCGCTGCCGCGATGTCGTCGGCGCCGTCAGAATCCGCCTTGATCGTCAGATTGTAGCTGATCGACACGCGCACGCTCTCGGCGGTCGCAGTGGTAGACGTGAACGGGGTGACGAGGATTGCGGCAGCAAGTGCAGCGCAGGCGGCAAAGCGGGACATGGCGATACTCCAGAGCGTGACTACACACCTCTCATCCACGAAGTTTCGTGCGATTCCATGAAGATTACAAGAACATAATAAGAACAAATGCGCTTCTCTCAGCCCATCCGCCATCAATCCGACCGGTCGAAAAAGAAAACATGCCGGGTCAGGCGGACAAGCGCGAGATGAACTTGCCGAATGTCATGCTCCCTTCCGGCCACGGGCCATGTCCGCTTGCCGCGTTGATATGCCCGGCGTCGCCGGCATCAATGACGAGCGAGCCCCACGCCCCGCCCAGGTCGTCGGCGATATCGAAGGCGCAGTACGGGTCTGTCCGGCTGGCGACGAGCAGGGATGGAAATGGCAGAGGGTCGCGTGGCATCGGCGCGAACTCTTCTGAGGCGCGTGGTATCCACTTGTTGGCTGTAACGTCTGCATAGCCGACCAGAAACGCGCCGCGGACCTTCGTGTCATTGAGCGAGGCCGCAGTATGCACGATCGTGGCGACGCCCATCGAGTGACCGACCAGCACAACCGGCCGAGTGGCGAGAAAAATCGCTTCACACAGTGCGCCGCTCCAGGCGGCGCGGTCCGGTTGTTCCCAATCTGCATCGACGAGCATCTGCCCGGTCTTGAAGTGGGCGGCCCAGCGGGTTTGCCAATGTTCAGGTCCCGATCCGGTATAGCCGGGGACGAAAATGATGTCGGCGTCGGCGGCTTTCATGTCGGCGGGTTCACTTGCGAGCTGGCACCTTTCGGCGGTTCACAGGTGCTCCAAAGCATACTAATCCGGCGCCGGAAACATCCCGCGCGTGCCCTCAAAGACCCATCGCCATGACCACCTCCGCCAAACCAACGTTGCCGCTCCGACTGACCGAAGGCTACGCCGCGTTCAAGAAGGGCGACTACCTAAGGGAGCGGGAGCGCTATGAGGAACTCGCGAGCGAGGGGCAGACGCCGGAGTGTCTCGTTGTTGCCTGCTGCGATTCCCGTGCGGCGCCCGAGACGATTTTCAACACGCGGCCGGGCGAGATCTTTGTCGTACGGAATGTCGCGAACATTGTGCCGCCATATGAGCCTGACGGTCAGTATCACGCGACCTCGGCGGCGCTCGAGTTTGCGGTGCAGGCGTTGAAGGTGACGACCATTCTCGTGATGGGGCATGGCCGGTGTGGCGGGATCGCGGCGGCGCTCGATCAGGACATGACGCCGCTGTCGTCCGGAGATTTTATCGGTCGCTGGATGGACCTGCTCAAGGAGCCAGCGGAGATCGTCGCGGAAGACCCATCCATGACGAAAGAGGAACGCCAGACCGCGCTTGAGCGGATGGCCATTCGAAACTCGATCGAGAACCTTCGGACGTTCCCGTACATTAAGGCGCGTGAGGACGCGGGCGAGATTTCGCTGAATGGTGCGTGGTTCGACATCTCGTCGGGTGAGTTGTGGGCGCTTGAGCCAGAGAGCGGGGAATTCGCCCTCGTGGACAGCTGACGTCTCGCGACGGGGATCAGCAGGCGTCCGGTGCTAATCGCTCTGCGACACCGAGGTATGCGGCGGTGAAGGCATCGTCCTTAAGAGCCATGAATCTGACATGCGCCGTCCCGCCGGGCATTTCGATCGCTACGACATCCTCTGACACGAGCCCGAGTTGACGGGCGGCGCAGGCCACTGCCGTTGCGCTTGATCCGGATGATCGCGTCAGGCCCTCGCCGCGTTCGAAGATGCGGGCGGCGACGCGATCGTTCGCCAACCGCGCGGCCCACTGGAGATTGATGCCAGCGCGAAACGGCGGGATGCGGATGGCTGCGTCCGAGGCGCGAACCTTTCCGCCTGGCGCAAATGCGATTGCGCGGAGCCCGTCGGCGAACGGGTCGCGACCGAGGGCGTCGAGCGTAGGCAAACGATCCGCCGCTTTGAGCCACGTCACGCAGTGCGGATTGCCAACGCGCACCAGCACACTGTCCGTCCACAGCGGATGAAGCTCCGCCAGTTCGGCGACGTGGTTGGTATCGCGCCGAGGGGTTCCGGTGGCGGCGATGGCCTGGCTCGCGTCAACTGCGTCAGGGCCGAATGCAGGTTGTCCCATGTCGACCCAGACACCGTCTCGCGAGGCGTCGCCCGCAAGCGTCAGCGTTGTCGACAATGGATTGGGTTGGTTCGGCGTGGCGTGATGCACGTGAACGTCGAATGGCGTGTTCGGCTTGACCCGTCCGTCGCCGCGCAACGCCTCGGCAAAGATCGTCAGCCCATTTCCGCTCCGCTCAGCGAGACTGCCGTCCGTGTTGACGATCAGGATGTCGAATGGTGGGGCCATGTTGAATGGCCCGACGATCAGGCCGTCCGTCACCAGTGTGTTAGCAGTCGCGGCGCGGCGACCGCGGCAATGCTGCTTGATCGCCTGTGAAGCCCACTGCGCCACGCTTGCGGCGGCTTGTGATGCGGTTACCGGAATGCCGGGGATGGCGCTCGGGGTGCATACGGCATAGCGGTTGCCGCGCGCATCGAATATCGGTGCGGGCAGGTCGTCAGTTCCGGCGTTGTCAGAGAATGTCATAGGGGGATGTTCGCCAGGCGCGCGGTTGATGGCCAGATCGCCATCACAGTCATAGGGTCTGGACATCGCGCCGCAAGACTGCTTTTCGCTCCGGCATGCTTACCACCCCTGCATCACCGCCCGCACTTGCGGATGCGCGCACCTGTTTCCTGCGGCAGGGCTGGCTGTGTTTTGCGCGTGATCCGGCGCTGGACGCGTGGGTGGATGCGGTGCGCCCGCACGCTCTCGCTGCACTCGATGATCCGGCGCACGCGCATTGGTACCGCTATGGCGCCACCTGGTTTGCGGGCGTCAACGTGCTGGAGAACGATGAGGCGGGGCGGATTGCAGATGGTCCATCGCTCGGTGGTGCGGCGGTGGCGTTCCTTGATGATGCGCTCGGGCTGCGGGCCGGGGAGGACTTCGTCTGGGACCGTGGGCAGGTGTCGGTGTGTTTGCCGGGATATCCGAAGCCGATGGCCGAAGAGAGCGCTGGTGCGTTCAACTATCGCGTCCACCGCGATGCGGCGCATGTCGATGGCATTCATCCGGTCGGGACACCGCGTCGGCGCCACATCCGCGAGCCGCATGGTTTTGTGATCGGTATTCCTCTGACACAGGCAGATGCCGGCGCCTCACCGCTTGTGGTGTGGGAGGGGTCACATCGCGTCATGCAGCAGGCACTGCAACAGACACTGCGGGACGTGCCGACGGTGACCTGGCCGGACGTGGATGTGACGGAGATTTATCAGGCGACGCGGCAACGTATCTTCGAGACGTGTCGGCGTGTCGTGATCAATGTGCCGCCGGGATGTTGCTATCTTGTCCACCGGCTTGCGCTGCATGGCGTTGCGCCGTGGGTCGATGGTGCCTCAGCAGATGAACGAGGACGCGCGATTGTCTATTTTCGTCCAGAGCCCCGTGAGGACGCGCGAGCTGAACCCGGCAGTGTTCTGTCGCGCTGGTTGAACGCGGAGTAATCGGGCTGCTTGCGGCGATCGCTAGATCGGAAGCGGTGCCTGACCGCGCTTGACGAGCATCGCATTCAGCGTCTCGATATTCGAGATGATGCGCGGATCGGTCGTGTTGCGTTCGTAGGCGGCGGACATGAACTGGCGGGCCCGCGGGAGATCGCCGCGCAACAGATACGAATAACCGATGTTATTCATGATTTCGGCGGTGTCGCCCGAGAGCTTGCGCGCCTGCTTGTAGGACCGATCGGCAAGGTCAAAACGGCGAAGGCGGTCATACGACGCTGCGAGACCAAGCCAGGCGTCCGGGTTCTTCGGCTCTTTTTCCACCGCGATCTTGAAGTGCTTTGCAGCGTTGCCGTACGCGCCTTCTTTGAACTGCAGGCTCGCGGCGCGCACATCGGCGGCGCCTGGCGTGGCCGATGGACTGACGGCGACCTCTTCGTCGATGCGGGCGCTAGAGCAGGCCGCGAGGGCCGTGGCCAGGATCACAGCGCTGAGACCGGCACCGATCCGCGTTCGTCCCCGAAGTCTGCCAAACATGATGTTCCCACTCCCCAGCACGCCGTGTGGTTGTCGACATCGCCCCCGCGTCGACATGCGGCGATCA
>JBCAXC010000085.1:0-8129 GCA_038534255.1 Pseudomonadota bacterium | reverse complement strand
GTGGACGCAGTTTGAAGGCGGGCATCGCTACGAGACGACGATCGCGTGGCTGGATTTTTGGCGCGGTGTTGGCGTCGACTTATCAAACGTCGGGCAGGCCAGGGATGCGTCGAAGCACGAGGGTGACCCGCCGCGACCGTCGGTGGGGACAACCTGGCGATGAGCGCTGACGTGACCGACCGGCTTATTCGTCGATCTTACGCCTCTATGGACTCCGTAGCGGTGGCGATCTCGTCATAGCCGCGTGGCTCTCGGCGACCTTCCGAAGTCCTGACCGTTCCGTCTAGGTCGCCTCGTGACACGCGACAAGACGGCGGCCCAGGTGACGCATCTCGGGTGGCTCTGTACGGCACCGCTCAGTCGCGAGCGGGCAGCGCGGATGAAATGCGCAGCCTGAGGGCGGGGTGATCGAGTTCGGGATTTCTCCGATCGGTGGTGGCACATCGCGGCCAAAGGTGTCGGTTCGTGGCGCTGCCTCCAAAAGCATCTGCGTGTAGGGATGCTTGGGATTGTCGAACAGATCATCCTTTGCGGCATCCTCGATCAGGCGCCCGAGATAGAGTACGCCGACGCGATCCGCCATGTACCGCACGACCGAGAGATCGTGGCTGATGAAGAGATAGGCGAGGCCCAGATCGCGCTGAAGATCTCGCATCAGGTTGAGCACCTGCGCTTGAACGCTGACATCGAGCGCCGATGTCGGCTCATCACAAACGATAAATGACGGTTCCGGTGAGAGCGCGCGAGCCACGGCGATGCGCTGGCGTTGCCCGCCTGAGAATTCATGCGGGTATTTTTCGCTGTCCGCCGCGCTCAGGCCGACCATCTCCAGCAGTTCGTTGATTCGTTTCGCATGGTCACGGTCTGGATGGGTCACGCGGCCCGGCTCGGCGATGATGTCTCCGACACGCCACCGCGGGTTCATCGATGCGAACGGGCTTTGAAAGATCATCTGCATTCGCACGCCGGGTGCGACCGTGACTGTTCCCGATGTCGGCGGCAGAAGCCCGACGAGCATTTTTCCGATCGTCGATTTGCCGGAACCGGATTCCCCGACGAGCGCATAGACGCCGCGCGCCGGGACGCCGAAGCTCACCTCATTGACGGCCGTCAGGTGTTGCTGTGGTGCGCCTTCAAGGACCCGGTTGAGCCAGGGTTTCGAGACGTCGAACACCTTCGTGAGCTGGGTGACGGAGACAATATCTTCGGCGAATTTCGTCTCAGGTGTTGGTGCGACGGTCGCAGTTTCGGATGGGTTTGTCATGACTCACTCTGCTCCGGGGTGTGGAGCCAGCAGGCGACGCTGTGCGTTGCGGCGTCATCGCTCGTGCCTCCGCTCTGCCTGACGCGGGTCAGGTCCGGGCGTTGCGTCGCGCAGGCGTTCAGGTGCTCACTGCAGCGCGGATGAAACGCACATCCGCTCGGAATCGCGGTCAGGCCTGGCATCGCGCCCGGGATCTGCTGAAGCTGTTCATCACCGGCGATCGTCGATGGCGTCGATTGCATAAGCCCGCGGGTATAGGGATGCCACGGCTCCTCGAAGGTCTCGCGGACGCGGCCGACCTCACACAAGCGCCCCGCATAGAGCACGGCAATCCGGTTTGCGGTTTCGGCGATGACGCCCATGTCGTGCGTGATGAGCAGGATCGCAACGCCGCGCTCGCGACAGAGCCGCTTCAGCTCCGCCATGATCTGGGCCTGGACACTCACGTCGAGGGCGGTTGTCGGCTCATCGGCGATGATCAGTTCCGGCTCACCCGCAAGTGCGAGCGCGATCACGACGCGCTGACGCATCCCGCCGGAGAACTCGTGCGGATATCCATCCATCCGGCTCTCGGCGGCGGGTATGCCGACATCGTTCAGAAGGCTGAGGGCACGTGTACGGGCCTCTTCCCGCGACAGACCAAGATGGATCTGGATCGTCTCGATCAGGGTGTCACCGATGCGCTTGAGCGGATTGAGGCTCGCCATCGGGTCCTGGAAAATCATGCCGATCCGCTTGCCGCGCACCTTGCGCATCTCGGCTTCGGACAGCGAGGTCAGCTCTGTTGCGCCCAACGTGATCTTACCGCCGGCGATCCGGCCAGGGCGTTCAATCAGCCCGATCACCGCCGAGCCTGTCATTGACTTGCCAGCACCGGATTCGCCGACGAGGCCGAGAATTTCTCCGGGTGCGATATCGAGACTGATGTCATCGACCGGGCGCAACAGTCCCCGGCGCGTGGGGATCTCCACCGTAAGGTTGCGGATGGAAAGTGTTGGCGCCTGCGCACCCTCGTCCACGTCCGGCGTCACCGGTGCCCTCTCGATCTGTGTCATTTGAGCCGTGGATTGAGTGCGTCGCGGAGCCAGTCGCCGAGGAGATTGACGCTCAGCGAGAGCACGAGGAGGGTAATTGCAGGAAAGAACAGGATCCACCACTCGCCGGAGAGAAGATAATCCATGCCGATGCGGATCAGGGTGCCGAGGCTCGGCTGTGTCGGTGGAGCTCCGACACCAAGGAAAGACAGTGTCGCCTCGGTGATGATCGCGAGCGCGAGGCCGATCGTTGCGATCACGAGGACCGGGCTCATCACATTGGGCAGAACATGGCGGAACATGATGGCGAGCGGCGCGCGACCGGCGAGATGTGCGGCCGCCACATACTCCTTCTCACGTTCGACCATCGTCGCGCCGCGGACTGTGCGCGCATACTGCACCCACTCGCTCAGCCCGATGGCAAGAATCAAAACCCAGATCGCCATCTGATCGCGGTGTTCCGGCGGGGTGATGCCCTTGGCGACGCCGAAGATAAGCATTGCGACGAGGATGGGAGGAAATGTCAGCTGGACATCTGCAATCCGCATGATCGTCGCGTCGACCCAGCCGCCGACATATCCGGCGACGAGGCCAAGGACGATCCCGAGTGTCGCTGCGAGACATACAGAGACAAAACCGACGAACAGCGAGATCCGCAGGCCGTAGAGGATGGTCGAAAAGACATCGCGGCCCTGGTCATCCGCGCCAAGAAAGAATGTTTCGCCGGTGAACTCGTTCGCCGCCATGGGGCGGGAAAACCCGTTCATCAGATCGAGGCTTGCAGGGTCGAACGGGTTATGTGGCGCGACCCACTGCGCCAACAGGGCGAGGGCGATGAGCGTGAGAGTCAACACTCCGGCAATGACCGCGAGCGGCGTGCGGAAAAAGCTGTAGGCCAGATCGCTGTCGAGAATGGTGCGAAGCTTTTGCATGTCTGCCGCTTTCCCCCGATCCGCTTAACCGTCCGCGCGCGAGACGCGCAGGCGCGGATCGAGCACGACATAGAGCAGATCAACGAGCAGGTTGATCAGCACAAAGAGCGCGCCGATCAGCAGCAGATAGGCCGCCATCACTGGCACATCGACAAACTGCAACGCGTTGATGAAGAGCAACCCGACACCCGGCCACTGGAAAACGGTCTCGGTGACAATGGCGAACGCGATGATCTGTCCGAGTTGGACGCCGGTGATCGTGATTACCGGGATCATCGTGTTCTTGAGCGCGTGGCCGAAATTGATCGCGCGTTCCGAGAGCCCGCGCGCGCGGGCAAAACGGATGTAGTCCTGCCGCAAGACCTCCAGCATCTCAGCGCGGACAAGGCGCATGATGAGCGTCATCTGGTAAAGCCCGAGGGTGATCGCCGGAAGGATCATCGAGACGAGCCCGGATTTCGTGAAGAGTGAGCTTGGCCAGCCGAAGATGTCGACGGTCTCGCCGCGCCCGAACGAGGGTAGCCATCCCAGTTCGACAGAAAAGACCCAGATCAACAGGACGCCGATGAGAAATGTCGGCAGGCTGACGCCGATCAGTGAGAGGGTCATGATCGTGCTGGCGAGCCAGCCTCGTCGTCGCACGGCGGTGTAGATGCCGAGGACAATGCCGAGCAGTAACGCAAAGATCCCGGAGACGACCGCAAGCTCGAGCGTCGCGGGCAGGCGTTCGGCGATCAGACCGCCAACTGGCACGCCCTGACGATAAGACACACCGAAATCGCCCTGCAGCGCATTGCCGACGAAGCGGATGAACTGGACGTGAATCGGGTCTTCGAGACCGAGCCGATCCACGAGTTCCTGGCGTTGCTCGACGGTTGCTTCCTGGCCGAGCAAACCCTCGATCGGGTCGCCGATGAACTTGAACATGCAGAAACTGACGAACGCGACGACGAAGAGAACGGCGACGGCCTGGCCGAACCGGCGGATCACGAAAACCAGCATGCGTGTTCCTTCACGGTTGGTCTGAGGTCGTCACGGCGTCGGTTGCCCGAAAACTCGGTTGCCCGAAAACAGGGCGGCACACAGATGGTTGCCGCCCTGCCCTGTTTTCTCATGAAGCGCGCTTCTAGTTCTTGTAGGTCAGGAACTTGAAGTGCGGCTGATCCTCAGGCTGGACCGGGAACTCAATCTTGTCGGACATGCCCCAGTTCAGGATCTGGTGGTGGATCGGGAGATAAATGGTTTCGCTCTTGAGCGTCGACCATATGTCCGCGATCGTCGCATTCCGCGCATCGAGATCCGTGTTGGATGCGAGACTCACGATCTTCTTGTCGAGGTCGCCGTTGGAGTAGCGCGTCCCGTTCCACGACCCGAGTTTTTCCGTTGTCGTGTGCGCGAGGAAATTAAAGATATACTCGCTGTCGAACGTCGGCACACCCCACCCGAGCATGTAGAAGTCGGTTTCCTTCTTCTTGATCAGCGGGAAGTGCTGCGCCTTCGGGAGTGCATCGAGGTTCACCTTGATGCCGATCTTGCCGAGCATGCTGACAGCAGCCTGGCAGATCGCCTCGTCATTGATGTAGCGATCGTTCGGGCAATTCAGCCGCACGGAAAACCCGTCTGCATAGCCGGCGTCGGCCATCATTTTCTTCGCGGCTGCGAGATCGAATTTCGGGAACGCATCCAGCTCTTTCGTCCAGCCGTTGACGAACGGCGGCATGATCACTCCGGTTGGCTCGGACTGGTCCCGCATCACGACTTTCTGGATCGCGGCGCGGTTGATCGCCGTGTTCATCGCCTGACGCACGCGCTTGTCCGCAAACGGGTTCTTGCCGTCGACGTTGTCGCTGGTCAGATCGGCGTCCCCGACGTTCATGCCAAAGAAGATCGTGCGGTTCTGCGGGGCCTTGACGACTTTCAATCCGTCCTTCGCGTCAACGCGCGCAAGGTCCTGCACAGGCACGTCCTGAATGTAATCCACCTGCCCCGAGAGCAGCGCCGAGACCCGTGTCGCCGCATTCTGGATCGGCGTGTAGATGATCTCGGTCACCTCGAGCGGGAACTGCCCCTTGCCCCAGTAGTTCGGGTTGGCCTTCAGGACGGTGCGTTCGTCCTGCGTGCGGCTCGCGAGTTGATAGGCGCCGGTGCCGTTCACGTTGCGCACGGCGAAGTTGTCACCGCCATTCGCCACGTCCTGCGGCTCGTCGGCCTTGTTCGTCTTGGTCCAGCCCTCATCCATGACGAACAGGTTTGTCAGGTTGTTCGGCATCAATGGATTGGGACCGTTTGTCTCGATATCGACCGTCAGGTCATCGACCTTGCGGACCTCTTTCACCGACGAAAGCAGCTCTTTCATCGCCGAGGTGGGACGTTGCGCACGATTGAAGGAGAACACGACGTCATCGGCGTTGAAGCTCTCGCCGCCGTGGAATTTTACGCCAGAGCGCAATTTGAAGCGCCAGACGTTCGGATTGTCCGCCAGCGGTGCCCAGCTTGTCGCGAGAGCGGGAATGATCTTGCCGGCCATGTCGCGCTGCAAGAGCGGCTCATACAACTGATGGGCGAGCGTGTGCGTCGGCCCTTCGTTTTGGGCGTGCGGGTCAAGCGTCAGGCTGTCACCCGCGCGGGCCCACTTGAGCGTCTTTGCGTCCACGGCGGTGACGGCAACAACACTTGATGCCAAAGCGGCCGTGGCCGCCATCACTGTGCGATACATGAAGTCTCCTTTCGGTCAACGCGCGTCATGTTGCGCTGCGGCAACCTAGTCGGTGAAGGCACGCGGTAGCAAGCCGCCGGGGGCGGGGCTGGGGCGGGGCTGGGGCGGGGCGGGGGAAGGGGGCCGGTCGGTGAACGAAAAGCCGCGATGGCGGATGGGGTGGGATTCGAACCCACGGAACGGTTGCCCGCTCGCTGGTTTTCAAGACCAGTGCTTTCGACCACTCAGCCACCCATCCGCACGCCGCTTTGTCCCGCGAGGTGCGGGCGCGCGGCGTATGACGCGTCGTCATGGGAACGCGCGGTGGCAGATGCGCGTTCGACGTGCTGACTATGCCGCATCGAGGCACAGTGCAAGACGACGGCTAAGGTTTTGACTCCCCGTTTCCGTCACTTTTCTGCCACATGGTGTGGTGTTGTGGGAGGAAAATGCCGTGTTGTAAGCGAATGCTACCGCCTTCGGCCGCATTTAACCTCACCTGTTAAGCGTCTGACAATCATGATGCATTTTGATAGAAGCTCAAAGTCAAGCGGTTTGTGTCGATCAAGGAGACTATCGTGCGTCCTGTGACCCGGTTGCGTGAAGGAACGCGTTGCCTTCCGAAATTCTCCCGTACGCGGGTCAGTGGGCTCGCCTTGCTGGCGGCATCTGCGGGCGTTGCGGCGTCGCTGCATGCCGTGCAGGTGCGCGCTCATGATGGCAACCACAGCAGTGGCGCAGCGCACGACAGCCGCGCGTCCGTTGCGGAGTTTATGGTCCCTGATCTGAAGCCGGGCGCTTACCGGATTATTATTCGCCCTGTTGCACCTGATGCCGCATCGGAGCCGGATTTTGCTCCGCGCCGTGAATTGCCGCTGGCGCGCCGTCGGCAAGGTAAGGCGGCTGAGCCAACGGTGAGCTTGCGGGTGCCAGAAATTACATTCCGCGTGCCGGCGATCAGCTTGCGCATGGATGAGCTGAAGGATGGCGAGGTTCGACTGTCTCCGGTCTTTTCGGTTCGTGTCCCGGCGCAGCCAGTTACGCCGTCGACACCTGAGTTCGAAGAGCCGCAACCTGTCTTCGAGGCGCGTTTCGAAGATGACGATGATGCATTTTCTTCCCGATCGTTGCGTCAGGTCGCGAACGAACGGACGACACGTGAGCGTTCGCGTCTGCGACTGAACAGCGACCGAGCTGACTTGGATGATGATCGCCGAGGCGAGACCGCGGCGGAGCGAGACGCCAAGCCGTCTTTTGATGACGAAGATCTACCGCTGGTGCGCATGAAGGCGCCGCTCGCGTCTGTGCGCGTTGAAACAGACGCGCCATCGACGGGATCCGCCGCGACTGCGCGACCGTCATTCGATGATGAGGCATTCGAGCGCGCTGATCGCCTGCCGGAAGTGCGGATGCGTGCGCCGCTCGCATCTGTTCGGGTGGAGCGCGAGGACGCGGACCGACGTGCCGATGCGCCGCGCCCCACGTTCGATGCGCCGAGTTTCGATGCGGCGCAGGACGACACACTCCCGCAGGTTCGGATCAAGGCACCGCTCGCGTCCGTGCGCGTCGAGGACGATGCGCCAGAGCGTGAGGCAAGCCCTGAATTTACGGTCCGGCCCGAGTTTGGTGTGGAGACCGATGCCCCGCGCGAGCGCCGCCGCCCGGCCTTCGAGACCGACGAGGGATTTGGCGATGATGCGGCGGTGATTGATCCGGCGCAGCGCACGTTGCCACGCGAAGAGAGCAATGAGACGGCTGATGCGGGCGCATCTGCCACCCGTCCGTCCTTCGAGGACGATGCGTTCGCGCCACGGTCGCGTCGTGCGGATGATGACCGGGATCGCGCTGAGCGGGACGTGTCCGAAGCGCCGGAGACTCGTGCGCCGGAATTTGCCGAGCCCGAGTTTGCGCCTGAGTTTGCGGAACAACGCGCGATCGAACCCCGCCGTGCCGACGAGCGTGACTTCTCGGGTGAGCGCGACGTGGCCGAGCGCCCATCGGAGCCTGCATTTGACGATGCGGACGATTCGCGCCGCAACGAGAGCCGCGTTACGCGCCTTCCGCGCACACCGGCCCCGGTCAATCGGTCGGACGATTTTCGAAGCGATCCTGTCGGGGTTGCGGCGGCGATTGCGCGGAACCGGGCGCGCTACGGTGCGAGCGTGCAAAGCGACGATGACTTCTTTAAACTCCGTGGTCGGTAT
>JBCAXC010000084.1:0-8187 GCA_038534255.1 Pseudomonadota bacterium | reverse complement strand
CCGTCAGAGATCGAGCCCGTCTTCTGCGAGGCGACAGTTGGCATCCCGCTCGACACGCCTTCACACGCCGACACCGCAATTGACACGCCTTCGCATATGCCCGCGTCCGCAGCGTCGCCCGAAGCCGAAATCGCGGCGCCGGAGGTCGTAGTACCAGCTGAAGATATGCTGCCGTGCGCGGACGATGACGGTTTCGAGATGCCGGTCGAAGTCGCGACCGCAACGGCCGCCGCACCCGATGCGACAGAAAGCACGGTCCCGGAGGCGGAGCGCCATATCCCGATACTGATCGCGGAAGACGACCCGGACGATCGCATGTTCATGCGCGATGCGTTCAATGACAGCGACTTCGAGCACGAAATCGCGTTTGTCGAAAACGGAGAAGAATTGCTCGCCTATCTGAAAGGCGAAGGTGAGTACGCGAACGCGCCGCGCCCGGGCTTGATCCTGCTCGACCTCAACATGCCGAAGATGGATGGACGCACCGCGTTGCTGCACATCAAGGCGAACCCGTCGCTGCGGCGCATTCCTGTCATCGTGCTCACCACGTCGCGCGCCGATGAAGACATCGAGCAGACCTACGATCTCGGCGTCAGCTCCTACATCTCGAAGCCCTCGTCCGCCGAAGGCCTGAAAGAGGTTATTGCGACGTTGAATGGCTACTGGAGCAACCTCGTCGCGCTGCCCAAACGCCAGTGAGGCTCGAAGGGTTAGCGCCCTTCACGCCACCACATCGCTGCGATCAGCGCGAGGAGCGCCGCGAGCGCTGCGAATCCGGTGAACAACGGATAGAGCTTCACGCCCCGAGTCAGGAATGCCCGCCGATCCCGCAAGGCGAGCCACGAGTTGCCGTGGAGTATTTTGGCAGAGCGCAACATGCTGATCTTCGGCACCATGACGCTCCCGTCAGCGGCCGCCGCGGAGGTTTTCAGCCAGAACGCACCGCCGCCACTAACTTCGATCACCGGCGCCAGTGTCTCCCGCGTCGCCGTCACCTCTGACATTTCGCGCGCATTGGGATCCCCCGCCCGCGCAACCGCCGTCAATTCGTCTGACGTAAGTTTGTAAAGCCCCGGTGTTTCCGCATCGATCGTCCCACGCCAGATTCCGGGCTCCGCCTCACGAAGTGTCACAGAACGCGTCGCCCCATTCGGCCCGAGCACCTCGACCTCGGAGACGCTGTCTTTCATCGTCCGCCGCTCGATCGTGAGCGTCTGGCCCTTGCGCACGGCGGAGAGATATTCCTCCTCAAGGTCCGGCTCTTTCATCAGCCAGTGTCCGAGGCGGCGCAGCAGCGGCGTGTGTGGCCCACCGCCCTCAAGCCCGCGCGCCCAGAGCCACGCGTGATCGGACAGTAGCAGCGCGACACGCCCCTTGCCGCGCCGATCCAGCACGAGCAGCGGTTTATCCTCCGCACCTTCCATGACGATTTGCCCCCGCGGCTGTTCGGCCTCGATGAGGCGGAACCAACGCCCCCAGCTTGGCTCGGTCGCTGAACCCGTCTGGCCCGCACGCGCAGCCTCGCCCGCGCCCGGCAGCCCCTGCGTCACCGGATGCCGACGGCCCGTCGCCGTGATCCGAGGTTTGAACGGTTGCTCGATCACCCGCCCGGTTGGCGCGGCAGGCAGAACGTCGGCAAGAGGCGTCAGATAGAGGCTGAGCGGCTCGGCATAATCCTGCCCGGCCGCCACGAGCACCGCGCCGCCATGGTCTTCGACATAGCGTGTGATGTTGCGCAGATAGAGCAGCGGCAGCACGCCACGGCGTTGATAGCGATCAAAGATCACGAGATCGAAATCGTGCAGCTTCTCGGAGAACAATTCGCGGGTGGGAAAGGCGATCAGCGAGAGCTGGTTGATCGGTGTGCCGTCTTGTTTTTCCGGCGGTCGCAAGATGGTGAAGTGCACCAGATCGACAGCGGCGTCCGACTTCAGCAGGTTGCGCCAGGTCCTCTCACCGGCATGCGGTTCGCCTGACACGAGCAGCACGCGCAAATTTTCCCGCACACCCTGCGCAGTGATGATCGTGCGGTTGTTGGCGGTGGTCAGCTCACCGGGAACAGGCTCTAGATCAAGTTCGATCAGGTTCGTGCCCGCATGCGGAAAGTCGAAATCGACGACGATTTCTTCTCCGGGCTGCGCAACGATCCGCTCGTCCGGTTTGCCTTCGCGCCGCACCCGCAGCCGCGCCGCACGCGACCCGGCCGCACCGGAGCCACGCCCCTGCACCTCGACCTTGAGACGGACTTCTGTCTGACTGCCGACAATGCCGTAACGCGGTGCTTTCACGACCCGGATGCGACGGTCAAATTCACCCGGCCGACCGGTCAGCAGTGCATGGATCGGGACAGACTTGTCGATCGCGCCAATGTTCTTCGGCACATCGTGCACTTGGCCGTCCGTCACCATCAGGATTCCGGCAAGGCGATCTGACGGAATGTCCGCAAGTGTCGTCTCCAGTTCGGCGAAGAGCTGCGTCCCTGCTTTGCCGTCGTCTTGCGTCGCAGCCGCCTCGACGACGCGTACTTCGAGGTTTTTGATCCCCTTGAGCTGCGCCTCAACCGCGGCCCGCGCCGCCGCCGATTGCGCACGCCGATCAGCGATCGACTGACTGGCGGAGACATCAACAACGACGACCGCGATGTTGCTCAGGAACTGTCGCTCTTCCTGCTTCAGCGTAGGGTTGGCGAGCGCACCGAGTACAGCGGCGAGGCCGACGAGCCGCAGCACAGTCCCGGCACGCCGCTGCCAGGCAAACAGCCCAACAATGGCAAGCGCCAAAACGCCAAGAGCGATCAGCGCGGGCCACGGCAGATAAGGCGCAAAGACAACTGACCAGTTCATTGACCCAACCGTTTCAGTAGATCGGGCACGTGCACCTGATCAGCTTTATAGTTCCCTGTGAGCGCGTACATCACGATGTTGACGCCTGTGCGGTAGGACATTTCACGCTGGAGCGATCCACCCGGAACGACGGCGAAGAGTGGCCGACCGGTGTTGTCGGACGCCCACGCGCCCGCAAGATCATGCGACGTGACAATGATAGATGAGACGCCATCCGACTGTTGCGCTTCCCGGCTTGCGCCCGTCTCCGCCGTCACGCTGCCTGCCTCAACCCACGTCCCGCCGCCCGTCCACCGGCCGGGAAACTCACTGAGTAGATAAAAGGATTTCGTTAGCACATGCCCGTCCGGTACCGGCTCGAGCCGTGGCACATCGAGCGCGCCGAGCATGCGCTGCAATGGCGTTTCGCTCCCCGGCGCGATCAAACCGTCGAACCCGCTGCCCTGATCGCGCGTATCGAAAATGATCATGCCGCCGGTCTTCATGTAGGCGTCGACGCGCGCGAGCACGGCATCACTCAGCGGACGCGCGTCTGGCAGGACGGGCCAGTAGAGGATCGGGAAAAACGCGAGTTCGTCCCGGGCGGGATCGACGCCGACCGGATCGCCCGCCTCGACGGCCGTGCGTCGCGACAACACGTCCTTGAGGCCGGTCAGTCCGCTGCGGCTGGTCGTATCCGTCGCATCGTCGCCCGTAATCACGAAGGCGAACCGGGTCTTGGTCGTCGCCTCCAGCGCAAAGGTCGTATCGGCAGCGCCGGGTGGTGTCATGCCCGCGGCGCTTGATTGCGCATTTGCAATGCCGCTGCCGCCAACTAGGGAGATGAAGACCACGCCCAACAATGCGGCTGTCGTTGCCCCGGCCGTAGGCCCGCTGCGTCCACCGCCTCTCAATGCGCCTGCCAGACCTCCGAGCAACAGCACGGCAAGCCCATCCACCAGAAGCAGTCCGAGTGCCGCCATGAACAGCCACGGCTTGAGCGATGTTGCAACGCCGCCCTCGTACGCGGCGCGCGTCACACCTGCAGGCACGCTGAGCGCTGTGAACGTGGTATCGGACTGCACGGCATTGAGTGCGCGCGCATTTTCATCCGCACCATAGTAGCCCGGCGGGTGCTCCGGCCCGGGCGTCATCGCGCTGAGCGCCGCTAGGGCGATCGGCTTGGCGGTCGGCGGCGGCGCACCGAGCAATCCGCGCCCGTCCAGGATGCGGCGCGGCGCGAGCAGGGCACCGCGCTCGACAGCGGGCTGATCGGGCGTTTCTGCTGTGGCCGTTGATATCGTCGTGTCCGCCGTCCCGGCCCTTGCTCCGGAGCCGAGCGTCAGGACACGCCGGAGCATGTCGACAAAGATCCCCGACAACGGAAGGTTGGACCAGTCCGAGTTCGCCGTAATGTGGAACAGCACCAGCCACCCCTCCCCAAGCGCGCGCGCAGTGACGAGCGGTGTGCCATCCGATAGCCGCGCCCAGACTTTTGATGCCGCACCGAGCCGGGTCGGATCGGCGAGCACCTGACGGCGCACGGTCACCTCGTCGCTCGCCTCAAGACCGGCAAAAAGGCTGCCCTCATCGAAAGCCGCAAGCCGTTGCGGCTCGCTCCATGATAGCGCGCCGCCGAGCGTCCGCCCGCCAAATCGCAGCGGTGCGGGCAGCAGATCGTCATTGCCCTGCTCCAACCGCGTGCCCGCAAACCGGACCAGAACGCCGCCGCGCTTCACCCAGTCGCTAAGCTGCGCGTTCGCCTCTCCGCCGAGCGTGCCGATGTTTGCAAGAATGAGCGTCGAAGCGTTCTGTTTAAGGAGCGCCCGCACTGCAGGCGATGTCCCCTGCTCGCTGCTCTCGATCACGTCCGTGAACGGGTTCAGCGCACGGCGGAGATAATAGAGCGGCGAGAGCAGCGGCTGTGAACTTTCGCGCTTCGCCCCGGCAATCAGCCCGACGCGGTTCCACCGGGCCCGCGCGTCGAGCAAATGGACAGCGCCAGCGGACCCGCCATCGAGAATTTCGAGCCGAGCAATCTGGTTGCGCAATTCGAGCGGAAGAGAAAAATTCGTGGTCGCTGACGCGCTGCCCGCTGCGAGATCGTACGAGGAGACTGCGATTTGCTGGCCCTTCGCGCTGATCGCGGCAACGCTTCCCCGACGCGGCACGTCGGCAGGCACCGAGAGAATTTCCGCCACCATCGAGCGACTGTCACCAGGCTTTTGCCGAAGCGCCTGTGCGAGCCCGGACGGCGCTGGCATGACCATGGAGACGGAACCGTTCTCTCCGGCAAGCTGCATCAGTCTCTCGGCGAACGCCGTGCCGGCTCCATAGTCGAGCCCGTCACTCAACCACACGATCTGCGTCGCCACTGCGTCGCCGCCGCCAGAGTTCTGCGCCTCAAACGCAGCCGCCAGCCGTGTCACAGTCGCGTCCCGCGCCGGAACCCAAGCCTGAGCCTCTAGCCCCGCCGCTGCATCGCGCGCACCTGCCGTGTCGGTGAATGCAAGAGTTGTCGTGCTCGGCGGTGTCGCCGTACCGATGATGAGGACGGGCTGCCGGGCGCCGCTGGCGCCTTCGATCAGTCGCGTCAGCGTCGCCTGCCGAAGCTCCCACTGCCGCGCCGCTGCCCATCCATTGTCGACGACGATGGCGAGACGGCTCGCCTGTGCTGCGGTAATCTTGTTCGGGTTCAGCACAGGCTCGGCGAGCGCGAAGACGAGCGCGGCGGCGGCGAGCATGCGGATCGCCGTCAACCACCATGGACTGCGCGCTGGCGTCCGCTCGCGATTGACGAGATCCGCCAGAATGCGCGTGGGCGGAAATGCGACCTGCTGCGGGCTCGGCGGCGTGGTTCGCAGCAGCCACCAGATCACCGGCAGCGCCACGAGCCCCGCAAGTAGCCACGGACTGACAAAGCCGATCGCACCCATCAGGACACCACCTCAAGATGCGGCCGAGCGGTGAACGCACCAGCGGAACGTTTTCCTCCCGCACCGCTTTGCGATGCCGTCTGGCGATAATCTCCGTGGGCGCCAGAGAGCCGCCCTGTCACAGCCAGCAGCACCTCCTGCGCCGGGCGATCGGTGTGATGGACAATAAATGACCAGCCGTAGCTGCGTGCGAGTGTCTGTAGTGCGCTGCGATGGGCAGAGAATTTCTCAAGGTACGCCTCGCGCAGACCATCAACCCGCTCGGCAATCACCCGCGCGCCGTCCTCAAGCGGCAGGAACTCGACCCGCCCGTCATAGGGGAGCGTCTCCTCCGCCGGGTCGACGATCTGCACGATGTGTCCGTTCACACCCATCGCACCGATCTCCGCCAATCGCGCTTCAACCACATCCAGCGGATCGAGAAAGTCGCCGATCATGACCACTTCCTGATGGCGACGCGGCCCGTCCGCTGGTGGCAACCCGGAGATCGCTCCGGCCTTGGCGAGATCCACCATCTCGAACGCGAGCCGCTCGATCATGTCGCGGCCTGTGCGCGGTGGCTGACCGCCAAGCAATCCAACGCGCTCCCCGCCCCGCGCGAGCAAGGCCGAGAGTGCGAGCGCAAGAACGACCGCGCGATCCCGCTTGAGCACAGGCGCGAGCTTGCTGCGAAATGCCATGGAGGCTGAAAGGTCCGGCCAGAGCCAGACGGAGTGTGCCGCCTCCCACTCGCGCTCGCGAATGAACAAGTGATCCGATGCACCCGACCTTCGCCAGTCGACCTGACTGCGCGTGTCGCCATCGCCGAATTGCCGGAACTGCCAGAAGGTCTCGCCGGGCCCGGACTTGCGCCGCCCGTGAATGCCGTGAATGACGGTCTGGGCCACCCGCCGCGCTTCGACGAGCAAATCAGGGAGGGCGTCGCTCAGCCCATGCGCATCAAGCTCCAGCGGCGCGGCAGTCTCAGCGTTCAGAGCGGTTGCAGGTGTCTCGACCAAACCAGACCTCGAATGCGTTGAACACGTCGATCGTCACGTCGTGGTGCGAAGGCCGTGCGTCAAGCAATCACACAGAGCGATCGCACGGCGAGCGCATCACATCTCAACCAAGTCGTTGCGTCAGCCGTGAAATAACATCGCCGATGCTGACCCCGTCAGCCCGTGCGGCAAACGACAGCGCCATCCGGTGCTTGAGCGTCGGCTCGGCCAGCGCCAGCACATCGTCGACAGAGGGCGACAGCCGTCCCTCGATCATCGCCTTCGCGCGTGTCGCCATCATCAGTGCCTGGCTCGCACGCGGTCCAGGACCCCAGGCGATGTAGCCGCCGATTTCGCCAGCATCCTCAGCGCCCGGGCGTGCGGAGCGAACCAGCTGGAGGATCGCATCCACGACCTGGTCTCCGACTGGAATTTGCTGCACGAGCAATTGCGCGGCCTGCAAGTCGTCGCGCGAATAGATTGTCTCCAGCGGGGCTTTCGGTGCTCCGGTTGTCTCGAAGAGCATCCGCCGCTCCGCCAGCTCATCCGGATAACCAACGTCAATCTGCATCAGGAAGCGATCAAGCTGGGCTTCCGGCAGCGGATAGGTACCTTCCTGCTCCAGCGGGTTTTGCGTCGCGAGCACGTGGAAGGGTTGCGGCACGTCATGCCGCTCGCCCGCGACCGTCACATGATTTTCCTGCATCGCCTGCAACAGAGCCGACTGCGTTTTCGGGCTGGCACGGTTGATCTCGTCAGCCATCAACAGCTGCGTGAAGATCGGCCCCTTGATAAAGCGGAAGGCCCGTCGCCCCGCGTCGCTCTCTTCCAGCACCTCCGCGCCTAGAATGTCCGAAGGCATCAGGTCCGGTGTGAACTGAATGCGGCGATTGTCGAGCCCGAGCAGTTGCCCGAGCGTCTCGACCAGCAGCGTCTTCGCAACGCCAGGCACACCGACAAGCAGGGCATGGCCGCCCGCAAGCACCGTGACCAGCGTTTGCTCGATCACCGTCTCCTGACCGAAGATCACACTGCCGGCTGCTTCGCGCACCGCCGCCATGCGCGCGCCAGCCGTTTCAATGGATGCGACAATGTCGCTGTCTGCTTCGTTGAGTTGGGTCATGTCAGATGTATACGCCGGTTGCCGCTGGGGTGCGAATACTGTCGCGACAAATTTGGTCACGATCATGTTTGGTGCATGGGTAGCAGCTTTCCCATTGCGAGCGCCATGCGGTGATGTGGCGACTGTCGGCGGGTCGCAGTCCGACGCTGACGTCATCCGCCACCGGGCCGTGTTTCTCTTGCATCGCCGCACAGCGCGCCCCTAATACAGCGGCATACAAGACAATTGACAGAACGGAGCCCCCGGATGTCCCTGCGCATCAACGACGAAACCCCGAATTTCAAGGCTGAGACCACGGCTGGCGAGATCGATTTCCACTCGTGGAAATC
>JBCAXC010000083.1:0-8215 GCA_038534255.1 Pseudomonadota bacterium | reverse complement strand
AACGACTATGTCGGCAAGGGGCTGTCGGGTGGACGCATTATTGTCCGTCCGGCACCTCAGTCAGGGATCGTGCCGGAAGAGAGCATCATTGTCGGCAATACCGCGCTCTATGGCGCGATCAGTGGCGAGTGCTATTTCCGCGGCATCGGCGGCGAGCGGTTTGCGGTTCGCAATTCTGGCGCGACGGCGGTTGTCGAAGGGACAGGCGATCATGGCTGCGAGTACATGACAGGCGGGGTGGTGGTTGTCCTCGGTCCGACCGGGCGAAACTTCGCGGCCGGTATGTCGGGCGGTGTGGCTTATGTGCTCGACCAGATCGGGGACTTCGAGGATCGCTGCAACCAGGCGATGGTCGATCTTGAGCCGGTGACGGCTGAGGCCGACGTGATGGAGCGGCTGGCGCAAGGAGCAGACTTTGAGAGCCACGGGCTTGTCGATGTCTCGAGTGACATGACGCAGTTCGACGCCGAGCGGCTGCACAGTCTGATTGAGCGGCATGTGCGCTACACGAACTCGGCACGCGGGCGCGATATCCTCGACAACTGGGCGGAGATGCTACCAAAATTCGTCAAGGTGATGCCGGTGGAGTATCGCCGCGCGCTTGCCGAAATGACGGAAGCGATGAAGCATGACACGACAGGGCTGGATAAACTTGAGATCGGGATGCCGCCCACGGTGAAAAACTAACGAGGTCCGACATGGCGCATGAGCGGATAGAAATGAACCCTGCGATCATGGGTGGGAAGCCGGTGATTAAGGGCACGCGGATGACGGTGGAGATTAGTCTGCGGTTGCTTAGCGAACGCCATTCCGTCGCTGAGATCCTCGAGCACTATCCATATCTCGATGCCGATGACATCTATGCCGCGCAGGCGTTTGCTGCAGACAGTCTTTCGAGCGCCCGTTTTCTTGCGGCGGAGTAATCGTTGACGTTCCTCGTGGACGAATGCTTGTCGGGTCTTTGGGCTGATGAACTCACACGGCTCGGTCATGACGCGCTCTAAGTGCGGAGTTTCAAGCCAGGTCTGTCAGATGAAACGATCATCGAACTCGCGGCCGACGACGGCCGTGTTATCGTGACGGCGGATTGGGACTTTGGAGAATTGACAGTGCGCTTGTGCTTGCCGTCGCGTGGAGTTGTGATCGTCGCACCTACGATGTTTGTGGGAGACATCACGTAGACCGTTTTGAAGGGCGTCGATGCGATCGATCGTTTAGCCGACGAGCTTGGCGGCATGCTCACAATTGTCGAGCCAACCCGCGTGCGGCAGCGGGCATTGGTGATAGAAACCTAGGAGAAGAAATCATGGGAAAAGTGACAGGGTTTCTCGAGATTGATCGGGAAGAGCGTGCTTACGAGCCGGTCGAAAAGCGCGTCCGTGATTTCCGTGAGTTTCTGGTGCCGCTTGAAGACGACAAGGTGCAGCTGCAGGCGGCGCGCTGCATGGATTGCGGTATTCCGTATTGTCACTCCGGCTGTCCGGTGAACAACCAGATTCCGGACTGGAACGATCTCGTCTATCGCGATGACTGGCGCGAGGCGCTGCGCAACCTGCATTCGACGAATAATTTTCCGGAGTTTACCGGGCGGATCTGTCCCGCGCCGTGTGAGGCTGCGTGCACGCTCAACATTGATGACAACCCGGTCTCCATCAAAACGATCGAATGCGCGATCGTCGACAAGGGCTGGGAGAATGGCTGGATCACACCGGAACCGGTGCCGGGGCAAACTGGCAAATCGGTCGCGGTGATCGGCTCGGGGCCGGCTGGTCTCGCCGCGGCGCAGCAGCTTGCACGCGCCGGGCATGCTGTCCACGTTTACGAGAAGAACGCTCGCCCCGGCGGTCTGCTGATCTACGGCATTCCTGACTTCAAGATGGAGTACACAGTCGTCGCGCGGCGGATCGAGCAGCTTGAGGCGGAAGGGGTGACGTTTCATTGCAACGCGCATGTTGGCGTCGACACCTCGATCGAAGAGCTGTCGCGCACGCATGATGCCGTGTTGCTGGCATGCGGCAGCGAGACCCCCCGCGATCTGCCGATCCCCGGCCGGGAACTCGATGGCATCCATTTCGCGATGGATTTTCTTCCCCAGCAGAACCGTCGTGTAGCCGGTGAGGATGTGACCGCTGCGCGGGGTACGCTGGAAAGCGCCGAAGGACGTGACGTCGTCGTGATCGGCGGTGGTGACACAGGTTCGGACTGCATCGGAACCTCGTTCCGGCAGGGGGCCGCCAACGTGACGCAACTCGAGATCATGCCGGAGCCGCCGACGCGGGAAGACAAGTCGCTCACCTGGCCGCACTGGCCTGTAAAGATGCGTACATCGTCGTCACAGGCCGAAGGCGCGGCGCGCGATTTCTCCGTCATGACCGAGAAGTTCGTCGGCAAGGATGGGCGGGTGTCAGCGCTTCAATGTTGCCGTGTGGATGATAAATTTCAGAAGGTCGAAGGCTCGGAATTCGAGATCAAGGCTGACCTGGTGCTGCTCGCAATGGGGTTTGTCCATCCCCGCAAGGAAGGTCTTGTCGACGAGCTGGCGCTGGAGCTGACCCCGCGTGGCGAAGTGGCTGCGGATGACCGCAACTATATCACGTCTGCAGAGAACGTTTTCGTGGCCGGAGACATGCGGCGTGGGCAATCGTTGGTCGTCTGGGCCATCCGCGAAGGGCGTCAGGCCGCGCATGCGATTGACCTGCATCTGATGGGCGCAACGACTCTGCCAAGATAGGATCTCGGCTATCTCACGAGCCGCGATTGTTGGCGCGGATCGGGAGAGGGGCGCGTTTTTGTGGCGGCCAGGCGAAGTCATCCGTGCGGCCAGCCTTGGGGGCGAGCGCTTCGCCCTTGATGAGCGCCTTGTAGTAGGGGCTCTGCGTCACGGAGACCCGCGCATCAAGCGTGTTGCCGGATGCGCTCGGACCTGACGCGATCGAGTTGATGTAACTCGCCCCGTCTTTTGAGAAGCCGATCAGGCTGCGCCCCTGACGTCCGGCTGCGGCTGATTTGCTACGCCGACGAATGTGACCGACGACGACGGCAGGCAGGGCCGGGCGTATGATGCGTAGCTGTACCGTCTTGCGGGCGCCGGACGTTCGATTTGCGGGCACCTGCACGCGTACAGTGGCGTGTTGCGCCTTGTGATCCCCGGCAGCGGCAATGGCGCGGGCTGTCGGTGCAACGTTCGTCGTCGGGTTTTGTCGGCTGCGTCGCGCCTCACGTTGTGCGCCTCTCGATGCGGCTGCACGTGCGAGACGGCGAACTTGCGCCTGCTCGGTGTCGTCGCCGGCGAGAGGAACATCGCGCTCTGCACGTGCAAGCGCCACGTCACGCCGGATCAGCCGCTCGACGTAGTGGCCGAGTTTGCGATAGCCGCGTGTGGTGAAGAAAGTGCCGTCCTTGGTGCGCAGCAGGCGGACGCGGCCTGTGAGATCGGGCCCGTAGGGTGAGTAGTTTCCCTCCGCATCGGTGAAGCCGTCCCATGTATCGACGAATTTTCCTCCGAGACGATAGACGCGCTCGCGGGCGATGGCATTGACAGTTTCAGCGTCACTGCGGGCATTGTTGCGGCGCATCACTGGCAGGCCGAGCCAGTAGACGGCGTTGCCCTTTGCTTTTGCGGCGCGAATGAGCGCGGAGACGCGGGCGCCATAGGCTGCGTTCCATTGAGGGGTGCCGACGCCGTAACGCCGACCGTCCACACGGATCGTCACACGATCAGAAATGCCAAAGGCGAGGACGGCGATGTCGAACGGCGCGTCGCGGACCTTTTTCTCCATGTGCGCGACCCAGTCGAGTGGTCGCGTGCGGGAGAGGCGCGAGTTGCCGACGCTGTGGTTCTCCACGCGGATATCCGGTTCGAGCCGCAAGCCTTTTCGCAGGCCTTCGAACAGGCCCGGACCAAGCGCATCGCCGAAGACATGTACTTTGTAGGTGTTGTCGCTCGGGAACGGCGTGACGAAGGTCGTCTGGGCAGCGGCGGGTGTAGAGAGGGCTGTCGCGGCTGCGACCAGTAACACGTGGCGCACAGACAGAACGCGATGGCGGCCCCATACGCTGCATTCTCTTTCGGCGCGAGCCGGGCGCGTGCGCAAAGTCATGTCTCTTCTCCCAGATGCGGGAAACCGCGGTGCGCAAGTAGTTTCAACACCGCGGCGTTTGCGTGGCCGTCGGGCGTTTGTCCGTGACGCCGCTGGACATTACGAATGGCGGCGGCGCTTTTATCACCAAGAATACCATCGATGCCGCCGGTGTCATATCCTCGTGCGACGAGACGTTCCTGAACCATTTTGCGCTGGTTGCGTGTCAACGGACGCTCCGCCCTCCAGGGATGTGCGATGTCGGGTCGGTCCGCGATGGCTTCGGCCAGATACGTCACGGCGAGGGCGTAGGGCACGGCGTTGTTGTAGCGCAGCAGGGCGTTGAACGCCGGGGTGACGAGGAACTGCGGTCCGTGTGCGCCTTGTGGGGCAATGAAGGCGAAGCGGCCCGTTTGCGGCAACGGGGTGCCATCGCTTCGTCTGACATCACGCGTGCGCCAGACATCGGCCTCGGCGAAGCGCTTTCGACCTGCGTTGGACCACTCGAACGTCGGGCCGGCGCGAACTTCGATGGCGACCGATGGGGTTTGCGGGTCCGGGGCCACCGGCCAACCGGAAAGCTTGAGGTAGTTCGCGGCGGAGGCGAGTGCATCAGCATGTGAGTCTGAGAGGTCAGCGATGGCATCACCATCAAAATCCACGGCAAAGGCCTCGAAGGTGGTTGGGATGAACTGCGTATGGCCGATGGCTCCGGCCCACGACCCGACGAGGCGCGGCAACCGAGGTGGGCGCGCTTCGGCAATCCGGCATGCGGCGAGGAGTTGGCGAGCCCAGAATGCGGCTCGACGACCGTTTGCGGAAGCCAGTGTGGCAAGGGAACGGATCACGTCGTGTCGACCGAGGTTGGTGCCGTACGTCGTCTCGAGGCCCCAGATGGCGATCAGTATTTCGCCGGGCACGCCAAAAGTTGCGGTGATGCGTTCCAGCAATTGGCGGTTTGCAGCGAGACGCGCCTGACCCTCGGTGATGCGTGTCGAAACACGGGTTGCGATGTAGTCGCCGATCGGCTGTCTGAGTTCCGGTTGACGCGTGCTGAGCGCGATGATCTCCGGATCGGGAGCAAAGCGTTTCAGTTCGCCGATGAGAAAGCGACGCGACACGCCCTGTGATGCTGACTGCGCGATGAACGCCGTGCGCCAGCTCTCGATTGCTGTTGGGGATTTAATCTCCGATGCCTTCGAGGTTGTGGTGGAGAGTGCAAGCGTAGCGACCATGAGTGCGACGGCGAGCCAACTGTTGCATGGAACCGCTGATCGAGACGTCATGGGTTCGCCTTGCGCAGGTGGTGCCAAACGGCGTGGGAGGGATAGCAGTCAAGCGTGAGGCCGGACGCGTTCTGATATGCACCGATGGCGCTGCGGGTGATTGTGCCAGCTCGACCATCGACCTGTCCTGCCGGGTATCCGGCCGCGTTCAACCAGCGCTGGATGTCCGCAATCCGCGACTTGTCGTGCGGCTTTGTCGTTGCCCACGCCGTTTCGAATTTTCCTCCGCCGGCGATCCGATCGGCAAGGTTGCCGACGAAAAGCGCGTACAGATCGGCAAAGTTGTAGGATTTGAGGACGAGGAAGTTGTTGTGCATCAGGAAGGCCGGACCACGCGCGCCTTCCGGTAGCAGCAGATAGGCCTCTTCGTTTGTCGCGTCTTGCGGCCATGCACGCCCGAAGGTGCGCGTGTAGCCAGCTGCGATCCACGCGGAGAGCGGGCGTTTCTTGTCCGGTCCTTCGAGTGCGCAGTCGAAGTTTGCCGGTTTGCGGATTTCCCATCCCCAGGTGCGGCCCGGCTGCCAGCCATTGTCGATGAGAGACTTTGCGGCTGCGCCCAGTGCATCTGGAACAGAGGACCAGATGTCCTTGCGGCCATCGCCGTCGAGATCGACCGCGTGATCATAATAGTTCGATGGCAGCAGTTGGGTCGGGCCCATGGCGCCTGCCCATGACGATCGCATCGCGCTGCGCGTGGTGCGTTTCTCTTCAAGGATTTTCAGGGCAAGCAGAAGCTCTTCGCGAAACTTGGCGCGGCGACGTCCCGTCCAGGCCTGCGTCGCTAGGGCACGGATAGCGTCATGCTTGAGGCGATAGCCGCCGAACGCCGTTTCGCGCCCCCAGATCGCGAGGACGATTTCTGGGGCGAGATTGAAGCGCCGCTCAATCTCCGCGAGCGCTTTGGCGTGGGCTTTCGCCTTGGTCTGCCCGCGCGCGGTGAGAGTGTTCAGCGTCCGTGGGGAGAGATAGTCGCGCGGTGGCTTGACGAACTCGGGCTGGCCACGTTGTTTTTTCTCCTTACTCGCCGCGGGCCTCGGGCGTTCGAGATCAGGTAAGGAGAGGTCTGGTTTCAGTTGTTCGAGGGCTGCATCGAGCGTTGGCTTCGAGATGCCAGCTGCGCGTGCGTCCGGCCTCAGCGCCGTCTTGAACTGCGCGAAGGTTTCAGTGGGGGGTGCAGCTTCTGTTGAGCTGGTTGTCACTGCCAGAACAATGGCGAGGCTAACGAGGCAGCCCACGAGCAACGCCGACGCGTGCCTTGCGCCGCTGCGACGCCTTGTTCGCACTGCACACAGTCCGCGCATCTCGATCTGCCAGGTTGCCTCGTTTCACACGCGACAATGTGTTCGATTCACGTCCGAATTGCGATGCGAAAGCGGGCTGGCGCGGCGACTACGAGGCGGCCTTGAATCGCAGGAGATGGTTTTCCCAGTCGTAGGCTTGCGAGATGATGGCGCCGAGGTCATCCAGCGCGGGTTCCCAGCGCAACATCTCACGGATTTTCGCGTTGTCGGCGACGAGCGAGGCTGGATCACCGGCGCGGCGGGCAGCCGGGCGTACCTCGAAGTCGGTCCCGGTGACGCGCTTCATGGTGTCGATGACGTCCTTGACGGAGAAGCCGCGACCGTATCCGCAGTTGAACACGTCCGAGCCTCCGCCCTTGCGCAGATGCTCAAGCGCCAGTCGGTGGGCAGCGACGAGATCGCTGACGTGGATGTAGTCCCGCACGCATGTGCCGTCCGGCGTGTCGTAGTCGGTGCCGAAGACATCGAGGTGTGAGCGATGCCCCAGTGCGGCCTGGCTCGCGACCTTGATCAGATGCGTTGCAACGGGCGAGGACTGGCCGGAGCGACCCTTCGGATCGGCGCCGGCGACGTTGAAGTATCGCAGTGCCACGTAGTTGAGGTCATGCGCAGTGCTGGCGTCACGCAGCATGTACTCGGTCATCAATTTAGATGTGCCGTAGGGCGAGATCGGTGCGAGCGGTTTCGTCTCGGCGATCGGATTTTGCTCCGGCATGCCGTAAACGGCGGCCGTCGAGGAGAAGATGAAGTGCTTGATCCCGCAGGCAACGGCGACCTCGATCAGGTCTCGCGACTTGGCGGTGTTGTTGTGGTAGTAGCGCAGCGGATCGCTGACCGACTCCGGGACCACGATTGAGCCTGCGAAGTGAATGATGGCATCCACATTCATGCGGCGAATGGTGGAGCGCACCAGATCCTGATCGCCGATATCACCGATCACAAGGCGCGCCGCCGGGGGAACGGCCCAGCGAAATCCTGTCGAGAGATCGTCGAGTACGACGACGTCTTCACCGGCCTCAAGCAGTTCGAGGACCATGTGGCTGCCAATGTAGCCGGCCCCACCCGTGACCAACACACTCATGATATTTTCTCCGGATGCGCCGTGCCCAACGGATAAATCCTTGCTGGTGATGTAACGCCAACACATTGGCACGCGGTTTGTAAACTGCGCTTGCGGCGTTCAATAAATGTGCCACGACCTCGTCGGTTAATACCATCTGAAAGGCTGCCTCTCCATGACGCACAAACCTGTACGCAAGGCCGTTTTCCCAGTCGCGGGGCTCGGAACACGCTTTCTGCCAGCGACGAAAGCGATGCCGAAAGAGATGCTGACCGTCGTCGATCGTCCCATTATCCAACACGTCGTGGACGAGGCGCGGGAGGCGGGTATTGAGCATTTCGTCTTTGTGACAGGTCGCAACAAGGGCGTGATCGAGGATCATTTCGATCACCAGTTCGAGCTCTCGCATACGCTTGAGCGGCGCGGCAAAACGGAGATGCTGGCGACGGTCGAAGCGTATGCGAGAGCTCGAACTGGTGATCGAAATGA
>JBCAXC010000082.1:0-8250 GCA_038534255.1 Pseudomonadota bacterium | reverse complement strand
TCCGCCGAGGGCTCTAAGTTAAGACATGACGTTTCGATTCGTGCCCGGCCAACTGCGGCCATGGTGTGATGGCGGTCCGATGACCCCCGAAACGTGCGTTGCGTATCACGAGATGATGATGAGTGGGGCACGTGCCGCCCGATGCCGGAAACAGTCCGGGGGGATCGGAAGCGCGTTTTCGCGCAGGCACACTGATAAAGGCAGAGGGCGTTATGGACAGAGCTGAAGCACTCAATACGCTTCGTCACGAATACCAGTCGGACTATCAGAACGAGATACAGGCCGCCCGCAATCTGCTGGCACGCGGTGTCAGTCTGATGCAGTGCGCTGATGGCGAGATCAGCGTTGACGACCGTGACTCTTTCGTGGCGCTCGGACAGGCACGCAAGCGGTTTATCGATGCTCTCGGACCAGCTCTGAAACCGCTTCTCGAGAGTTATGCGCGCGAACTTGAGCGCGAAGCTGCAAGCCTCGGTCTCGACGGCCAGCACAAGGGTGAAGACCCGCTGATGGAGAGCCTGCACGAAGCGCTCCGCCATCTGCAGCGCGCCGACAGCAGCGCGACGCAGCAGCAACAGCCTGCAGCTCCGGCCCCTGCACAAGCCCCGGTCGCGCCCGTGCAGGGCTATCAGCAAGGCTGACTCACGGCGACAACAGCACTGCGACGATTTTCGAACCCGTCAGCCACCCGGCTGGCGGGTTTTTTCGTGGGGTGTGTCGGCCACGTCAGCCGGCGTTCGCGGATGATCGACAGAAGCGCCCGATCGTCAGCACCAGGAGACCGTGCCGACCTGTCACAATGCCTGCCCAGTCGATCGGCAGGAGAAAAAATGGTTCCTGCAGGAAGCCTTCACTGTCGATCGTGCGTCCGATCATCTGGAATGCGACGATACATGCGAGCCCAATGCTCGCCGTCGCTGCAAACCCTCATATCCATCGCTTCATTTGGCGACGGGCTTCTTCCGTCGAAGTGGACTGCCTCGAACTTGCCGAGCAGCTGGTCGCCGTGAAGCAGAGGATTCGCGACGCACGCGAGTCGCGATTTCGCTGACGTAGCTCAGAACCACTGAGGCCATTCATCTTCGTTGCCATACTTGCACGACGTGCCATAAGCAGGCGTGCCCACACCGGCACGGACGGCTTTCGTCCCGCGCAGGCGACGCAGAGGAGAATATCTGGTGGCTGATTTTGTCTCCAAGGCGCGCAAACTGCTTGCGCGTGGTGACGTCAAGCGCGCCGAAGCGACGTGCGCCCAGGCGCTCCGGGCCGATCAGGCGAACGTCCCGGCGTGGAGCCTCATGGGACAAATACTCCTCAAGAAGGGTCAGCTCAAACCGGCGTTTGCGCACTTCCAGAAGGCGGCAGCGTTGGAGCCGGCCAACCCGACGCACCTCGCGGATGCGGGGCATGTCCTCGCGCGCGCCGGACAGGCCGCCGCAGCCGAGGGAGCACTGCAGCGCGCGCGCGCGCTTGGCAGCGACGACCCAAAGGTGTTGCATGATCTGGGCGGAATATTTCTCGTCACAGAGCGGGCGCAGGACGCTGCCGACATTTTCAGCAAAGCTGCCGTGGCAGTCCCGAACGAGGCCTGGCCGCATGCAAATCTTGGCATCGCGCTTCATCAAGTCGGGCAAACCGAAGACGCTGTGGCGGCCTATCGCCGTGCTCTGGAAATTCAGCCGAACGATGACGAGACACACTACAATCTCGGCCTCTCGCTCGGAGAGCTGCGGGATGATGAAGCGGCTGTTGCAGCCTTTCTTGAGGCCGCGCGCATCAATCCGAAGCGCCGGGACGTGGCGCGTCTCGTCGGAAGAACGCTGTTGACGCTCGGAGACTACGCGGATGCGAGTGCGCAACTCGAGCACGCCGTGTCGCTTGATCCGGATGACCGTCAGTCGCGGACGTCGTTGATCTACGCGCTTGTCTGCGCCGATCGGCCGAAGGAGGCGATCCCGCTATGCCTCGACATTCTGAAGGTTGCACCCGACCACACCCCGACACAGGACAATCTGGCACTGGCCTATCTGAGAGACGGCCAGCCGGACGAGGCGATCCGCGTCTGCGACGACATTCTCGAACGCAAACCCGGGGCGACGGCGGCTCTCTCCAACAAGTCAGCCGCGCTCAACATGAGCGGAAGGCGTGAGGAAGCAGCAGAGATCCTGTCGCTGGAAAATCTGGTGCAGGCGGAGATTTATGACACCAACGGGACGGCTTACGGAACAATCGCGGAGTTTAATGCGGCGTTCAGCGCTTACGTCATGGCGCATCCGACGCTGCGTTACACGCGGAACAATCGCACACTCTCATCCGGGCAGTGTACTGAAGATATGTTCGCTAACGGGACCGGGCCCGAGATCGATGCCATGAAAGTGCTGATCGACAAATCGGTCGCGCACTACAAGGCGACGCATACCATCGATCCGCAACACCCGTTTCTCTTTCGTCATCCCGAGCGATATCAGGTCGTCTGCTGGGCGAATGTCATGGACTCGGGCGGGTTCCACGATGCCCACATCCATCCGACAGGCTGGTTGAGCGGGGTGTACTATCCGCAGGTGCCGGACGGGATGCACGCGGATGATCCTGAACATGAGGCCTGGATCGAATTTGGCCGCGCCTATCAGGCGATCCAGAGCCCGGACAATCCGCCCGTGCGCATCGTGATGCCGGAAGAGGGGATGATCGTGCTTTTCCCGTCGTACACCGGACACCGGACAATCCCGTTCAGCGGGGATAAAAAACGCGTCAGTGTGGCTTTTGACGTGGAGCCGCTGGACTGAACCGCCGGCAGCTACTGAGGTTCGACTCCACCCTCCGAGGCGATTAGAAAGAAAGGCTCCGGTCGCCGGCTCAGTACACCCGCGCCTTCGGCTGGATGTACTGGACCTCGTTCGTCAGCGTGTGGGTGTGGACGGGGCGGTAGCCGATCTTGACGTTTTTCTCCGCCATGTCGGCCCATGCGAGCGTGTGCTTCATCCAGTTCTCGTCATCCCGCTCGGTGTAGTCTTCGCGGGCATGGGCGCCGCGGCTTTCCTCGCGATTGGCGGCACTGTTCACGGTAATGGCCGCCTGCTCGATTAGGTTCTCGTACTCGAGCGACTCGATCAGATCCGTGTTCCAGATCAGCGAGCGGTCCGTCACGGCGATGTCGTCGCTCGCCTTCCAGATGTGGGAGATTTTCTCCACGCCCTCATCGAGAACTTCTCCGGTGCGGAAAACAGCGCAGTTCGTCTGCATTGCCTTTTGCATGTCGAGACGAAGCTTTGAGGTTGGTGTGTCGCCGGACGCGTTGCGCATCCGATCGAGGCGAGACACGGCAAGCTCCGAAGCACTGTCGGGCAACGGCGCGTGGGCGCGACCGGGCTCGACTGTCGCGGCGCAACGCTCAGCGGCGGCGCGTCCGAATACAACGAGATCGATCAGCGAATTGGAGCCGAGGCGGTTGGCCCCGTGCACGGAGACAGACGCGGCCTCCCCGATCGCCATCAGTCCCTGCACCACCCCCGTCGGGTCTTCCGGATCGCCGGACATGACGTCGCCGTGGTAGTTCGTCGGGATGCCGCCCATGTTGTAATGGACCGTCGGCAGTACCGGGATGGGTGCACGCGTCACGTCGACGCCTGCGAAGATTTTCGCGGACTCAGAAATGCCCGGCAGGCGCTCGGCCAGGATCTTCGGATCGAGGTGGTCGAGGTGGAGGAAAATGTGATCCCCGTCCGGTCCAACACCACGACCTTCACGGATTTCGACGGTCATTGAACGCGAGACGACGTCGCGAGAGGCGAGATCTTTCGCGGACGGTGCATAGCGCTCCATGAAGCGCTCGCCCTCCGAATTGGTGAGATAGCCGCCTTCACCGCGTGAGCCTTCCGTAATCAACACACCTGCGCCGTAAATGCCGGTCGGGTGGAACTGGATAAACTCCATGTCCTGGAGCGGGAGGCCGGCACGCAGCGCCATCGCGTTCCCGTCGCCGGTGCAGGTGTGCGCACTCGTGCAGGAGAAATATGCGCGGCCATAGCCACCGGTCGCGAGGATCGTCTTTTTTGCCTTGAACCGATGGAGCGTGCCGTCGTCGAGGCAGAGCGCGACGATGCCCCGACAGGTGCCATCCTCGTCCATCATCAGATCGATGGCGAAGTACTCGATGAAGAACTCAGCCGAGTGGCGCAGCGACTGCCCATACAGCGTGTGCAGCATCGCATGGCCGGTCCGGTCCGCCGCGGCGCATGTGCGCTGGGCCGGTGGACCTTCGCCGAACTCGGTCGTCATGCCGCCGAACGGGCGCTGATAGATTTTGCCGTCTTCGGTTCGCGAGAACGGGACGCCGAAATGCTCGAGCTCGTAGACGGCTTCCGGTGCGTTGCGGCAAAGGTATTCGATCGCGTCCTGATCGCCGAGCCAGTCGGCGCCCTTCACCGTGTCGTACATGTGCCAGCGCCAGTTGTCGGGGCCCATGTTGCCGAGCGATGCGGCCACGCCGCCCTGCGCTGCCACCGTGTGCGAGCGCGTCGGAAAGACTTTTGTGACGCAGGCAGTGCGCAGACCTTCCTGGGCGCAGCCGAGCGTCGCGCGCAGCCCGGCACCACCCGCGCCGACGACGACGACATCAAACTCGTGATCCGTGAACGGGTAGGCCTGGCCGCCAAGCGCTGGTGCAGCATGTCCGTTGGACGCGCCGTTCGCGTGACCGTTCGCACTTCCGTTGGATGTTCCGTTGGTCGCCATGGCGGTGTCAGCCTCCGAGCGTGAGTTTCAGGACCGCATAGACCGCGGTGAGCGCAATCAGGATTGCGAAGAATGTATTGAGGATCAGCAGAACCAGCTTAGGGCCTTCAGCGGGCACATAATCCTCGATGATCGTCTGCATGCCGAGCCGCATGTGAATCGCGCCGGAGAGGGCTAGAAGCACAAAGGCGATCGCCGTGAATGGCGATGCAAGCGTCGCGCGGACCTGCTCATACGGTGCGCCGAAGGTGGTGAGCACCGTCCAGACGAGAAAAAGCATGAGCGGGATGTTCGCGATGGCGGTCAGACGCTGGCGCCAGAAGTGATCCGTGCCTTCCTTGGCTGAGCCGAGGCCGCGAACTCTATTGAGCGGTGTCTGTAGGCTCATGATCCACCCCCCGCAAACGCGACGAAACACAGCAGCACCGTCGCGCCGAGGGACGCGGCGAGCGTGCCCCAGGCAAGCCGGTCGACGGTCCCCAGTTCAAACCCCGCGCCGACATCCCAGATAAAATGGCGGATGCCGCCGAACATGTGATGCATCAGCGCCCAGCAATAACCGAGCATGATCAGCATACCGAACCAGCTAGAGAAAAATCCAGCGGCGGCGTTGTATGCGGCTTCGCCTGAGGCCGCCGCGACGAGCCACCAAACCAACAGGGCCGACCCGAGATACAACGCGGCGCCCGTGATGCGATGGATGATCGACATCAACATGTTGATTGGCAGTGCGTGGACTTGGAGATGCGGCGAGAGCGGCCGCTCGGCGCGCTTTGCAGAAGATGCCATCGGTCAGGCTGCTCCGATCGACAGGGAAACACGCTTCAGCGTCTAGCGCGGGCGACTGTCTGCTGCAATGCGACGAACGCCCCCGCGCCAGTCATTCTGGTGACTTTACGCGTTTAGAGAATGGCCAACGCGTCGTCAGCCCGTCGCACAAGCGCGGTTGCCGCTTCGAAGGCCGCTTCCGCACGCGGGCCAAGGCACCAATCGCCCGCGGCGCCCAGCAGCTTGGTGCGTGAGAACATCGCCGATGCGCCAAGCGAGCGTTCCACGAGAGCGAAGCGCCAGCGGTATGCCGAAAGACTGACCGGGGTGTGCCCGGCAATCGAAGGAAAGGCGGTGCGGAATTCTCCCCAGAGGTCCTGCGCGACGAGGTCAGGTTCTTCCTCGACGAACTCCTTGCTCCAGTCCGGGGTCGACTGGAGGATCCAGATCTCGCTGTCCTTGCGGCGGCTCGGTTTCGACGTATCGCGTGCGATCCATGCGAGGACGGTGCCGACCTGCGACGCCGCATCAAACGGCAGGTCGAGGCGGTTCTCGAGATTGACGATCACCGTCCAGCACGGCGACATGCGCACGCGCGTCATTTCGTCGAATTCCTGCGAATGCTCGGCGATCAGCCCATAAGCTTCCGGCGCCGGCGCGGTGACGAGGACGACATGAAAGCCACCGGCCTTGCTGCCGTCACGCATCTGGAGCGTCCAGCGTTCTCCTGTGCCGGTTTGTTCGCGCAATAATTTCGCGACCGGGCTGTTGAGATGGACGCGGATATCCTCGGACATGGCGCGGGTGATCGAGTTCATGCCCGGCACACCGACGAACCAGTTCTGCGGGGTCACGACCTGCCCGTCCGCCCGCGCGCCTTCATTGAGTGTTGGCGCCCAGCGGGTGACGCTGCCGCGCAGGGCAAGCGCATTCAGGTGGCGATTGAACTGTGTCGAGCGCGCGGTGATGTAGGGCGTGCCGACATCATAGTTCAGCCGGTCGATCCGGCGCGTGGCGAGGCGTCCGCCGAGGATTGCCTCACGCTCGAACACCTCGACGCGATGGCCCAGCGCGCGCAGTTGCTGCGCACACGTCATTCCGGCAATGCCGGCCCCGATGACTGCGATCGAACCTTTCACGGTCGTCTTCTCTGTTCATGTGCCGCAACCTGCCCCGGAGGCCGACCAGGTCAACCTCACCGTCCGGTGTGACGGATTTTGGTTAACACCGGTTTGCGAGAACCGGTCAATCGCCCGCGATGCGGGATCGGGCACGGACACAGGCTTCAAAGCCAATGACGCGAAGGTCTGCGCGCTTTTGACCTACCGCGGGATCGCCACCCAGTAGTCGAGATCCAGCACGACGCCTTCTGCCGGCTTGCCGCTGCCGTCCGGATTGCGATCCGGGAAGTCGGCGGCATTGCGATTTTTCACGGCGACCGTGCGCATCCGCAGCGCGCCGACGCTGTCGCAGTTGTCGAAGGTCGTCATGTCCCGCACTTGCGACCACGCGTACACCGTGTCGCCCGCGAAGCAGGGCGCAACATGCTGGCCGGCGTTGATCGCAAGTATGTTGAAGGCATTTGCGAGCCCATTAAACGACAGCGCCCGTGCGATCGAAATGATGTGTCCGCCGTAGATCAGGCGGCGGCCGAAGCGGCCCTCTCCTTCGGTGTGCTGGTTGAAGTGCACTTTTGCGGTGTTCTGGTAGAGCCGCGTGGCCAGCTGATGCTCGGCTTCCTCAATCGTCGTGCCGTCCACGTGATCGATCCGCTCGCCGACCGCAAAGTCGCCATACCGGTGGGGCGCGCCGGACAGGGCACAGGACCAGGCAGACATGTCGAGCGCTGCGATGTGCTGGGGCGCGGAGGACATCGCGACGGCATCGGGCAGATCCGGGACCTGCGGCTCCGGCGCCGGGCTGGCTGCATCGCGCTTGCGCACCATGACCCAGCGCACAAACGAGAGAATGTCCTCGCCTTGCGCATTGACCCCGCGGGTGCGGACATAAACGACGCCGGTTTTGCCGTTTGAGTTTTCCTTAAGGCCGATCACTTCGGACGTCACACTCACCGTGTCGCCGGGATAGACCGGCTGATGAAACCGGCAGTCCGCATATCCGAGATTGGCAATCGCGTTCAGTGAGATGTCCGGCACCGTCTTGCCGAAGACCACGTGGAACACGAGCATGTCGTCGAGCGGTGCCTCGGGATAGCCGATCGCCCGCGCGAAGGTCTGCGCGCACGGCACCACGAACCGGTTGCCGTAAAGCGCGATCGTCAGCGCGACATCAGCCCCGGTGATCGTGCGCGGCGTCGCATGGACGAGCGTGGCACCGACCTCGAAGTCCTCGAAGAAGTTGCCAGTGTCCTGCTTGCCCGTCGTTTGCGATTTGCTCATGCCCGCGGTCTTTCTCTGGAGACGTGTGGAGACTTGGCTCAAAATTCCGCGTCACCGCACGGCAGAAGACGCCGAATAGTGAGCACGCGTGCTGCTAGACGGGTTGCCCGCCGTCATCAAGGGCGCCGACGCCACGCGCGACGCGCGGCGTACGACCGACCTTTGGGTTGCGCAGCGTGAGCGGGCGATGAAAGCTCCCCGACGACTGGTGCCTTCGCCGAAGCGGATAACCTCTTGATCAGGCTTGCCCCCTCGCCTATTCACCGTGGCGACGCGCTGATCGCGTCCATCCCAAGCCGCGCCGTGGCCCGTCCATCGGCACGCACCTGGTCGGGGCCGTAGCTCAGTT
>JBCAXC010000081.1:0-8257 GCA_038534255.1 Pseudomonadota bacterium | reverse complement strand
CGCCACGATGTCGTGGCGGACGGGTCCGACAACTTCGCAACGCGCTATCTCGTCAATGATGCCTGTCTGCTTGCGGGCAAACCGCTGGTGTTTGCCGCGCTTGGTCCGTTCGACGGCTATCTCTCTGTCTTCAAGGGGCATGAGCGGGACGAGGAGGGAAAACCCTTCCCGACCTATCGGTGTGTGTTTCCGGAAGCGCCAGAGGAGGGGACGGTTCTCAACTGTGCGGAAGTCGGTGTGCTGGGTGCGGTGCCCGGGGTGCTTGGCACGTTGCAGGCGATGGAAGTGCTCAAGGAGATTGTCGGGTTCGGCGAGAGCCTCGCAGGCACGTTGTTGATCTACGATGCGCGGGAAACGCGTTTTCAACGTGTGTCATTGGCGTGGGATCCGGGCAATCCGCTGAACGGTGATGCGCCGACGATCACCGACCTTTCGATCCACAAAGCAGCAACCACGTAGTTTTCTAGTCTCTACTGCCCTGCGACGTGGATTGTGATGAGGCCGCAGCGGGCGGTGTGCGGAACGCACCGTCCCATGCCCGCGGTTGAAGGCGCGCGAGGAGCCGCCCCCCCGCGCCGCCAGGGAGTTGGATGCCGCGTGCAATACGGTCGGCTCCGTGCGCCAATGCATGGCGGAAGAGGTCTGGATCGATAGCTGGTGTCGCGGCGCCAGCGCGGGATGCGCGGTCGAGGTCGAGTGCGAGTTCGATCAATCCTGCAGGGTACTGCAGCCGACGGTTCGCATGCGCGCGCATCTCGACGAGGGCGTAGGCACGGGCGGCGGCTTCGCTGATCTGCAATGCCCGAACCGACGGACCATCGTTCGTGATCGGCGCGGCAGCCAATGCCGTCGCGAGTTGCAGGAGGCCGTGGGTGACGGTCATCAGCTCGGAAAGGGGCAGGCGATCGATGATGATGGCGTTATTTTCTCTCCCAAACGCCGGGAGCACGCCGATCTCGATGCGGTCAAACCCGCGGGTAAGATACTTTTCTTCCGCTGTCAGGATGTAAAGCTCGGCGTCGAGGCCGGCCGCGGCGGCGTTTGCCGCAATATTGGGGGCGATTGGATGGCGCGAGTACCAGGCGCTCGCGTCACGGACCCAGGCCAGCCAGCGCCTTTCGCTGGTGGTACGCACGAGCGCGATCAGCCCTGCCCCGGCTTCGGCGGTTTCGCGGTAGTGCAATTCCGGCGCGCGCCCGGTGACCAGCCAACCGTTGGTCATCGATTGTTTCAGTGCGTCGCAGTTGCGGATCGCGGTGCTTAGTGGTTCGCGGATGAAAAGTGAGCGCTCCGACATGCGTGCTGCCGGTGCAAGCGGGGCGGCGGGCAAGCCGGTCTGATTGGAGACCAGCCTTATGACGTTCGCCATCTCGCGAGCCGTGGCGATTGCGCGGTCGGCCAGCTTGGGGAAGCGTTCGGCGATGGCGAGGAGACCGCGGATCTGTCCACCGATCTCGCCGAGGCCACGGGCGCGTGGCTGTTGTGGCGGATCGTTCAGCGTTCGCCACCACTGCGCACGTTCCACGTCCGTCACGAATGCTCCCGCGCGACGCTCCAGTCGGCGATCTGAAAATTTTATGCCGTATGAGCTGCGCCTCGGGCGTCGTCCGCCGGTCGGATCTCCACGCTCTGCAAAGCGCGGTTCAGCGCGTAGTCGGGACAGTGCGCGTGCGATCCGGGCGGTATCGCGGTCTTCCATTGCCGCGCTCAGCAACGTCGTATTCGCGGCGCGGACATCGTGACACGCGGCCAGCGCCGGTGGTGTGGCCGTCAGAAGCGCCGCGATGACGACGCCGAGACGGGTCGCGTGCTTACGACGCGGCACCCATTGCCGTCGCAGGGTATCCGGAGTTTCTGGCGCATGCGTCGCGGTCAAGCTCATTCAACACCACGGCTGTCAGTCATTGGGCGTTGGCGCGAGTGTAGCGTAACGCTTTGACATTACGAGTGTTTGTGATCGTCGGTTCACGGAGTGCTGATCGTGGACGTGGATTGATCGAGTGAGACGAACGCTGGGATGTCCGGCCAGAAGCGTTGGAGCGCTGCTGCCGGGCGCGCGGGGTCGCCGCTTGTCACCAGACGGATGTTTCGGTGCTCGGGACTTTCGGCGCGGGTGGCATAGTGGGGATGGCGACCGAGATAGTCTTCGAGACTGTCCGAGACGGCCTGCGGCTGGGCGAGCAGACGGATGGTCGACGGCAACGCGCGTTTGAAGGCTGCCGCGAGCAGTGGATAGTGTGTGCAGCCGAGGATGATGCGCTCCGGCAGCTCTCCGCGCTGTGTATTGCGCGCGGCGTCCAGCAAATCCGCAACATAGCTCTCGACATGCGCGTCGAGCTTTTCTGTCGGCCAGTCGCCTTCAATGCCGCGCACGAGCATCGGGCAGGCCTGTTGAATGACGCTCACCTGCGGGCAGCGTTTGCCGATTTCCTCAGGATAAACGCCCGACAGCACGGTGCGCTGGGTCGCGAACACGCCGATCGTCTCGGTGTTGTACTTTTGCGGATACTGCGGGGTCGTGACGGCCCAGGGCACCTGTGTTGCCGCCTCGACCGTTGGCGCCACGATGCCGAGGATGTTGTGGCCTTCGTACCCGGATCCCGGCAGCCAGTGCTGTTGCAACTGACGGCAGGCGACAGCAGTCGCGGTGTTACAGGCGAGCAGGACCAGTCGGCAGCCGCGATCAAACAGCTGGCACACGCCGTCCTTCGTCAGGGCGATCACCTCGTCGGCAGGGCGATCGCCGTATGGCGCGTTGGCATGATCGCCGAAGTAGAGCATGTCGACATCAGGAAAGCGTCGCGTCAGCTCGCGCAGCACGGTCAACCCGCCCGCACCAGAATCGAACAGCCCGATCATTCGTTTTCGTCGCTCCCGCTGCGTGCTTGGCGCGATGATGACAGGTGCACGGCCTTGATCAAAGTGCTCGTCGCAAAATGATCGGCAGGACGAAGCTGAGGCCGAGAAACCGCAAGACCTGATGTCCGGCGACGAAGGCGGGGTCGTGGCCCAATGCAAGCGCAAGTGCCGCCATACTGTCGAGACCACCCGGTGCCATGGCGAGCCAGAGTTTGCCGAACGGTTCGCCGAGCAGGGCGGCGGTTACGATGGCGGCAGAGGCCGTGATGCCGCTCGATAATGCAAAGACCATCACCCCAGCGGCGAGACTTTTGAGAAACAGGGCGCGATCGATGTTGGCGAACCTCACACCGATGACGAGGCCGGTTGCAATGAAGGCCGGGCCGGCGATCGCGAGTGGTACCGCGCCATCGATGACACCGCTCGCTGACAGGACCATGCCGCCGAGCATCGCTCCGATGAACTCTGGCGCGGCGACGCCGATGCGACGGCATATCCAGGCGCCGACAAGCGCGGCTGCCAGCAACGTGATCAGCGAGAGCGGCGGCAGCGATGATCTTTCAGTCAGGGTCGCGTCGCCGGTCGGGACTGTGGCGGTTGCGCCAAGGATGAGCGGGATCGCGACGAACAACCCGGCAAGGCGCATCGTCTGGATGATTGCGACGCGTCGGGTGTCCGCACCGGTCTCATCGGAAAAGGCGAGGACGAATGAAAATGCGCCGGGCACGCAGGCCATGACGGCTGTGCGGTGGTCGTAGCCGAAAACACGTTGCAGCGCGAATGGCCCGGCGAACATCAGGGCGACGAGTGATAACGCGAGTGCGGCAAGGCTCACCGGCCAGCTTGGCAATGACGCCAGTGTTTCCTGACTGACGCTTGCCCCGATCGTCGCGCCAACCGTGAGAAACGCGACGCGGCGCAAGATGTCGGGCGCTGCGACGGGGACGCCAACGAGTGCTGCGACCGCGACGGACACCATCGCTCCGGCCAATAGACCAGCCGGGAAGTTGGCGGCATGTGCAGCGAGGCCACCCGCGATCGCGATGGCGCAGGCGAGCAGCACGTGGCCATGCTGGCCGAACGTTCGCTTTCGTGCGTTGCCCGCAGGGAGTTTCACAGCTTGGTCATGCGACCGGCTGCGCCGCGCTGGCGACATGGGCGTATGTCCGCGCCGGTGGCACGTGGAGTCGGCAGCGGTCTCCAACGGCGATCAGGCCCGGACGTTCGACCCACGCGACGACGCCACGCAGGCCGAGCGCTTTGCGCGGAAAAGCTGACCCCTTGCCGGGAAAGTGCGCCTCGAGAATTTCAGCCGGGAAGCGGCAGGGACCGTTCTCCATGTCGACAACGAGGGACGTGCCGTTCTCGAAGATCAGGCGTGACGACGGCGGGAGTTGTGTGAGATCGGGAATGCCTTCGAGTGCGAGGTTCGCGCCGACCCACTCTGGCGGGATGTTCGGAATCTCCATCCGCCGCGCAATCTCCGCCAATTCTTCCAGCGACAGGATCGTGATCTGGCGCGCATTGCGAATTTCTGTGCCGCGTTCCGGATACTGCTTCAGGACGCGCGAGCAGGAGGGACGCGTCTGCCCACCATGGCTTTCGCCGACAAAGCCATCCCACGTGACCTCGACCTGTTGCAGCGGTCTGCTCTGCAAATCTGTTTCGGGCGTGTCATTGATGAGGACGGCGCGTGTAGTGCCGTAAATCACTGTCGGCGTGAGCACTTTATTCTCCTCTTGTGACATGAGGCATCGGCGTCGTCGCTTGCTTTATTCGTTGCCCTGGGCGCGATCGAGTTCGTTGTTGTCGGCCTGGAGGAGGGCGCAGGCGGCGTCGCTCGAGAGTGACGTGCAAAACTCTCCGTGCAGTGAGGCAACCGCCATGTCGTGCACGACCTCCGGATCATGATCACGGCCATCCGGGCCGACCCGATTGGTCGTCGCGCAGGCATCCGGCACCAGATACGTATCGAAACCGAGATTGCCGGACATACGGGTTGTCGTCTCGACGCAGAAGTTGGTGAAGAACCCGGCGATGACTACGCGGTGGGCGCCCGCGCGGCGCAGCTGCAGTTCAAGGTCGGTGCCGATGAACCCGGAATTCACGTCCTTGCGAATGACGGTTTCGTTGGCCTCGGGTACGAGGCCCTCGATCCATGCGCCTGTGGGCAGTGAGAGTTTGAGCGGGGATGCGGCTTCCCGGCTGTCGTGCTGGGTGAAGAAGACCGGCGCATCGGCATCACGCCACGCCTCAAGCAGACGGCGTTGATTTGTCTCCGCATCCGGGTTGTTGCGTCGCCCGGTCGGGCCGCCCCAGTGTGTGAGAATGTTCACGCCTGTCTGGACGTCGATCAGGAGAAGCGCGGTGTCAGCGCCGAAGCGGGGGATCATGGATTATGCTCCGCCTGTCATGGCCGCCGCGGCGTTCTGTTTGATGGCTGCAATGTTCTCCGCGTACGCGTCTTCGCGAAACACACCGCTGCCCGCGACGGCGACGTTGGCGCCGGCGGCTGCCACGTGATGGACCGTCTCGGCGTTCACGCCGCCGTCGACTTCCAGGTAAATGTCACGGTCCCCGATCATCTTACGGATGTTGCGGATCTTGCCGACCTGGCTCTCGAGGAATTTTTGTCCGCCAAAACCCGGGTTCACGGTCATCACGAGGATGAGGTCGACCTTGTCGAGAATATACTGCAGCGCGCTCTCGGGCGTTGACGGGGTCAGGCTGACCCCGGCTTTCTTGCCAAGATCGCGTATCGCTTGCAGCGAACGGTCGAGGTGCGGGCCGGCTTCTGCGTGGATCGTGATGATGTCCGATCCAGCTTTGGCGAAAGCCTCGAGGTACGGATCAGCCGGTGCGATCATCAGGTGGACGTCGAATATCTTTCTGGAGTGCGGACGGAGCGCGGCGACGACATCTGGTCCGATCGTGATGTTTGGAACAAAATGCCCGTCCATGACGTCGATGTGAATCCAGTCACATCCGGCCGTGTCGATGTCGCGGACTTGCTCGCCAAGACGGGCGAAATCAGCCGACAGAATGGATGGCGCAACGAGAAACGGATCTGACATCCCAAGCTCCGCGTTCAAGGTGAAAGAGGCAATGCCCGAACGACGAATGCGATGCGTTCCGTCCGGGGACAATCCATGCGGGAGGAGGCCTATCGATGGATAACTTTCTTGGCAAGCTGCGCGACTTTTTCGCGGGCGATGCGGAGCGGAAACCCAGCAGCGATGAGGATGTGCGGCTCGCGGCGGCAGCGCTGCTCGTGCATGCGATGCGCGTTGACGATCGTTCGCAAGCGGCGGAACGGGCGCGGGTCCGCACTGTTCTCGCGGCTAGATTCGATCTGACAGGTGGTGAGGTCGACACACTCGTCGACGCGGCGCGCGAAGCAGACGATGAGGCGGTTGATCTCTATCGTTTCACACGCACGCTGACTGCAAATCTGGATCAGCCCGGGCGGCAGGAGATCGTGCGGATGCTCTGGGACGTCGTCGCGGCCGACGGGACGATCGATGAATTCGAATCGAACCTTGTTTGGCGGGTGGCGGAGTTGATTGGTGTGTCGAGTGCGGACCGGATCCGGTTGCGTCAGGATGTGACGGGGCACTCTGGTCCTGCCGAGGCGTGATCAGCTTCAACCGAAGTGCGGCCCACAGTCGAGCGCTGGATCAAAGTTCGTCCCGGTAGGCCATCCAGCCGTCGGGGGCGCTCCAGTCACCGCCAAAATTCCAGCTGCCATCGCCAACCGTGAAGATCGGGGCGACCACTTCGCGGTTGGTCAGTGCGGCCAGGCGATCACGGCACTCCATGCCATCGCGACCGGCACCAACGGCGCATCCAACGAGCACGATCTTGGCTTCAGGTGCGAGATAGCGTTTCCAGTCCGCGAGAAGGTCCGCGTAAATCCCGAACGTCTCTGCCGTGAACCCGAACATTCCAAGCGCGATTTCGCCGGGTCGCCCGTAGCCAACGAGAACCAGCTCATCGACGTAGCGTAGCTTTCGCAAAGCGGCAGTGACGGCGAGGATGCAGTCTTCGTCCCGTGACACTCGCAGTGAGGCATCCTTCGCCCGCAGCGCATCCTGCAGGACATCGAGATCTGCGAGGCCGTCGTCGAACGCATAGAGGGCACGCGTGGCGAGCATGTTTGCCAGAGCGTCGTTATCCTGCGTGTCGATCGGCTTCATCGGGTTTTACTCATTTACGTCGTCTATGCTGGCGTCGAACATCGAACACCCGCATTCTCATGAAAGGAACCGTGCGCAAGATGACGCTCTGAACCAACCACTCAGGGTTGTGTTCCGAGCACGACTCAAGTGAAGCGGATGCGCATTCCGATATCGTTAATGCGCTGGCCTGAGGCTTTGGACGCGGCACCCCGATGCGCAACACAGTGAACGAATGGTTGAATCGCTGGCGTCGGCGACACTGGCGCGCGAGCGAGACGCAGGACCGCTATCGCGGTCTGGAACCTGTCGTGTGCATCACCGGTGGGTCGGACGGGATCGGGCTGGCACTTGCGCAGCAGTTTGCGCGGGATGGGCATGCTTTGTTGCTGGTCGCCCGCGATCCCTCACGCCTCGAGATGGCGCGCCGCAAGATTGTCCGCGAGGTGCCGGAAGCGGTGGTGCATCTGCATCATGTCGATTTGCGCGATGCCGAGAACCGGCGCGGGCTCGAAGCGCATGCGGCCACGCTCGGATTTTACGTGGATGTGCTCGTGAACGCAGCGGGCAGTGGGCTGTCGGGTCCGTTTCTCAGTCACTCTGCGCCGAACATTGATGATCTGATCACGCTCAACATGACGGCGCTGACCGATCTCTGTCGCAAGCTGTTGCCGGGAATGATGGTTCGCGGGCGTGGTGGTATCCTGAACGTTTCCTCGCTTGCGGGTGAGGTTCCAGGCCCGTTTCAGGCAGCGTATTACGCCAGCAAGTCCTACGTCACATCCCTGGGCGCTGCGCTTGCTCACGAGATGTCAGGCCATGGCGTTCGGATCACGACGCTGGCACCGGGGGCCGTCGATACGACGTTTCATGACCGGATGGGGGCCGAGGGGAGTTTTTATCTTGTCGCCTTTGGACGCCAGTCGCCTGTCAAGGTGGCCGAGGCCGGATATCGTGGGTTCCTGCGATGGCGGCGGTTCGTCGTGCCCGGGATTGTTCACAAGTTCAACGCACTTGCTCTACACTTGGCGCCTGACGTGATCGCCGTGCCGTTCATGGGGTTCCTGTTGCGGCGACGTGGCGACGGGTTGGAGAGGATTGCGCCGGATGCGTCTGGTGACGACGATGGCGACGGGCCGGACGACGCTTCAAGACAAGAGCCGGTGCAGCAAGAGGGAGCCTGACAGTGGACGTCGACAGCGGCATTGCTGGAGTGGGGCAGC
>JBCAXC010000080.1:0-8350 GCA_038534255.1 Pseudomonadota bacterium | reverse complement strand
AGCAAGGCGTAGCGGTCGGTCATGCCTGCCACGAAATCGCAGACGATCGCGTCGATCGCATGCGCCTCCGCGTCGTGAGTGTCGGCGGCATAGGCCCCGCTCATCTCCTCGGGCGCCTCGCGGTAGCGGGTGAAGAGATCGCGGACAATCGTCGCGGCGTCGCCCATGACGGACATCACGCGCGGATGGCGGTATACCCTGGCGTACAGGAACGCGCGCAGTGTTGCGATCTGCTCTGCCATAGCAGGCGAGAACGTGACGGTGACGGTTCCGGCAGCACGGACATCATCGGCACCACGTGGCGCAAGTTCTTCAATCCGGTGACTTGCCTCGCGGACAACATCCTCGATCATCCGGGTGATGAGGCGGCGATTGACCTCATAGAGTGTGCGCGGCTCGGCGAGGCCCGGGTGACGTGTTGCGACCTCTTCCAAAACCCCGGCAACCAGCGGTACCTCGGTCAGATCATCCAGCTTGAGCAGCCCGGCGCGCAGACCATCGTCGAGGTCGTGGTTGTAGTAGGCGATATCGTCCGCGATCGCGGCGACCTGGGCCTCGGCAGACGCGAAGAGCGTCGCCTGCATGTCGTGCCGGGTAAGATAGTCGCGCAGAAACGGAGAGGCCGGGGTCGGTTGCGGACCGTTATGCTTGATGAGGCCTTCGCGGACTTCCCATGAGAGATTGAGCCCGTCGAAGTTCGCGTACTTGCGCTCCAGCTGCGTAACCACGCGCAGACTCTGGGCGTTGTGATCGTACCCGCCGACGTGGGACATCGCCGCGTCGAGCGCGCGCTCGCCGGTATGGCCGAACGGCGGATGGCCAAGATCGTGAGCCAGCGCGATCGCTTCCGCGAGATCTTCGTCGAGCCCGAGCATCCGCGCCATCGCCCGTGTGATCTGGGCGACTTCGAGGGTGTGGGTCAGGCGCGTTCGGAAGTGGTCGCCTTCGTGATAGACGAAAACCTGCGTCTTGTAGGTCAGGCGGCGAAACGCCGTGGAGTGGATGACGCGGTCGCGGTCGCGCTGCCAGGGAGAGCGCATCGGGCACGTCGGTTCGTCGTGGACGCGTCCGCGGGTTGCCGCGGAATGAGAGGCGGCTGCATGTCCGTCTTGCTGATCTGGCGGATGATGAACGGGATGGGCCGCCATGGTGATCGCTCCGGGCGTTCGGCCTTATGCCGTTCACGATTTCGGCCGCGCCGCGACTGGACAGAACCGGTGTGTGACGCCATCTTCAAGACCAAGAGCTAACGGGGAATCGCACGGTGTTACAAGGACATCGTCTGGTTGACGCCCGTTTCGGCTTGTCTTCCGGAATTGCAGGAGAGCCCTCATGTCTCAGTCTGTTTCGTCACCCGCCGACGGCGCAGGTGCGGATGTACCGGTGGCGCCCGTGGTCGTGACCCAGTCTGCCGCTGCGCGCGTCGCGCTCATCATGGAAGACGAGCCCACAGGCTCCATGCTGCGGATCAGCGTGGAGGGCGGGGGATGCTCCGGCTTTCAGTACAAGTACGACATTACGCAGGCGCGGGAGGCTGGGGATCTCGCGATCACCCACGGGGATGCGACCGTGCTGATCGACCCGATGTCGCTGGAGTTTCTCGCAGGGTCCGAGATCGATTTTGTCGATGATCTGATCGGCGCCGCGTTCAAGATCAACAATCCAAACGCAATCGCCGGATGCGGGTGCGGCACGAGTTTTTCGATTTGATCGAATGTTCAATCCGGGACGCTATGCGTCCCCGCGGCGTTGCTTATACGCCGCTGAAGTTGAAGTACCAGACCATGCAGCTGGCAATCAGCGCGACCGGGTAGATTGCGACGAAGCGACCGAACGTCTTGTACTCGAACTTGTAGGCGTACCAGCCGATGAACGAGGCGACGAGCGGTGTGGCCCAGAGGTAAACGTATGGGCTTTCCAGCAACTCCGGGCGGCCCGTTGGGCTCAGGCCCATGCCGCTCGCAGCGCTGATGGCGTCCGCGGTGAATATTGCGGCGAACTGCCATGCGAAGACGAAGACCATCGATACGATGATGTTGAGACCGGTCACCGTCTTGATGAACACGCCGGGATCGTAGCGGCGCCCTTCATAGATCAGGTTACTCATAAGCTCACGTCCTCCGGCTACAGCGCGTGCGTTGCGCCCGTTGATGCAGCCACTCCACTCAAAATCCGCGCCATGTCGCGCGCCATGACGGTTCTGCCCTCCCCACACAGGGCATCTCACACATCAGCGCGCACGTGAGCGGGCTGACATACCGTTGCATGCAGACTACGTGCTAAACGCTGCGAATTGCTTAATCGGGTGTCACACAGCGCACCACCTTCCCTGGGAACCGACAGGCCATGCGGATTGCGACGTGGAACATCAACGGTGTGAAAGCCCGGCTCGAGACTCTGAAGACCTGGCTTTCGACCTCGTCACCGGATGTGGCCTGCCTGCAGGAAATCAAGAGCGTCGATGAAGGATTTCCCTCCGAGCAGTTCGAGGACCTTGGCTACAACGTCGCGGTGCACGGGCAGAAGAGTTTTAATGGCGTCGCGATCCTCTCGAAGACGCCGTTGAGCGATGTGCGGTGCGGGTTGCCCGGTGATGAGAGCGATGAGCAGGCCCGCTATCTTGAGGCGATCGTGGAGGCGGAGCGCGGGATTGTCCGTGTCGCGTCAATCTATCTGCCGAACGGCAATCCCGTCGACACGGAGAAATATCCCTACAAGCTCGCGTGGATGGAGCGCCTGTGCGCACACGCGCGCGCTTTGCTGGACCACGAAGAACGCGTCGTACTGGCCGGGGACTATAATGTCATCCCACATGCCGACGATGTCCACGATCCAGAAGCGTGGGCGGGTGACGCGTTGTATCGCCCAGAGACGCATGCTGCGTTCCGCGCGCTGCTCAACCTTGGGCTGACGGATGCGTTTCGTGCGGTTGACCGGCGGGCTCACCAGTATTCGTTTTGGGATTATCAGGCCGGAGCCTGGCAGAAAGACAACGGCATCCGGATCGATCACCACCTGCTCTCGCCGCAAGCCGCCGACTGTCTTGTCAGTTGCAAGATCGAGCGCGACATCCGTGGCTGGGAAAAGCCGTCAGATCATACGCCGGTGACGATCGAACTGGAGATTTGAGGCGAACACGATCGACAATGGTCCGCGAGGTGAACGCGAGGGCACCTCGCACTTTCCCCATACCCGCCATTGCCAGACGCATCGTGAAGTACGACGTTGCGCCAGGATGACGAAGGTGAGGCCGTTCAGTCGGTCGTGTCGTCGAGATTGAAGAGCTGCGTTTCTTCCCTTGCGTCATCCGCGGTCTTCGTCCCGCCTGCAAGTCCGAACATCGAGCCGTGCATCGCTTCGAGGCGATCACGCTCCGGCCAAGACGGGCCGTTCGCGATGGCGGGCCCGCGCTCGCAGGTCCACTTGGCCGTTGCTCCAGACAACACGTCCGTGCGGCCACGCGGTGAGACGTGCGACGGCTTGAACTTTTGTTGCCAGTCAGCGAGCAGACTTGTGGCTTTGGCACGCTCGGCAGCCGTCACCGTGCACCGGATCTCGTGGTGCAACTCTGCAATCCAGATGCGGTGATCATCGCGGGCGTTTTCGAGCGCCAGCGTGCTCAGTGCGAGCGCGAAATCCGGACGCTTCTCGACACCGCTGCCGGTAAAGAACATTTCAGCCAGCGTGCCTTGCGCGCCGGCATGTCCCTTGCGCGACAACGTGGAGAGATAATGCTTGCCGCTCTCGGCATTGCGCGAACCGCCTTCGCCGCGGATCAACATCCGAGCGAACTGATACTGCGCTTCCGGGAAATCGAGATAGTTCGCAGCATAGCCGAACAGGCGGCGCGCCTTCGACGGCGAACGCGGCACGCCGGTCGCGTGCAGTTCGCCGAGGTAGTAACGCCCCGCTTTCACGTAGGCGCGCGCGACAAACTGGGCCCGGTAGTCATAGGCCGGATCGACGTCGGGCGTCTCTGCGATCAACTTCAGGTATCGGCGGAAAGCCTCTGCCGAATCGAACGACGCATTGCGTGGGTCCGAAAGGATTTCGGCGAGGTAATAGTTCGCGAGGAACACATTGCGGTCGGCGGCATACCGAAGCGGCGTCACCGCGCGATCGTACTGGGCCGCACGAAACGCTTCACGCCCTATTGTATAGGCGGCCTGCGGTGTCTCGAACCTTGCGTCGGCAGCACGCGCTCTTTCAGCAGGCGAAGCGACCGCCAAAAGCGCCGCAACGCCCAAAGCGCCTGCGGCTGCGCACGAGGCGCGAACCAACCTGTGTGGGAACTTGAACGTCATCACTACTGCCTGCGTTCCTGAAACTCTCGGCCAGATCGCTGCGCGATCAGCCGTTGAAAATCTGTTGCGTCAAAGCCACTCGCTGCGCCGGCCGCCGCGTATCGTCTGCTCCAGCGCCATCTCGATGCGTACGGCGGATAAGCTCGCGGCGCTGTTGACGTAGGTCGGCCCGGTTTGTGGCACGAAGGAGGCGGCACGGCCTCAGTCTGTGTCGCAGATGCATCAGTTCCACGTGATTGGGACCTGATCGCCTGCATGGAGATAAAGTGCACCTGAAGATGCGGCGTCAGCGCATCAGCCGCGCCGCGTCGCGCGCCAGCATCACGACCAGCAACAACGCTGCCGGCAGGATCAGCGCGATGATGACGCTCGCAGATTCCCCGATGGCGAGGAGCTGGGCGGCGGAAAGGCTAGCCACATCAGTGCCCGCCTGGAACGCCGTGGCGCCAAGGTAGCCGCCCGTCAGAAGGATGAACGCGAGTAAGAGAACGATATGCATGACTGTCTCCCGGTCGTCTGTGATCGGGCGAAGTTGTGCCGCTGCACGGTGACGGGGGCTTGGCTGGAAAGGGGCATTATGGTGACGTTCACAGCCAAGCCATCGCCGCACGCACTCGAAGCAGACCCTTGCCATGCCGCACGCGCACATCGTCTTTGCACATCCGGAGCCGACGTCTTTGACCGCGCGTCTGGCGCAGGCGGGGCGCGACCAGCTGTTGGGCGAAGGCTGGGACATTTCGCTCAGCGATCTCTACAGCCTTGGCTTCGATCCGGCGGAGCGGCCCTCGCACTATGAGGCGTCAGACGCGGCGGCGCCGTTTCATGTTCAGACCGCCCAGCGGGCTGCCGCTGGTGCCATCCCGCCCCTCATCGCCAGTGAAATCGCGCATCTCGACCGCGCTGATCTGCTGATCGTCCACTTCCCGATGTGGTGGTTCGGACCGCCCGCGATGATGAAAGGGTGGATGGACCGGGTCTTCGTCTACGGCGAGATGTATCGCAGCACGATGCGCTATGGCACCGGACGCTTTCGCGGGCGCCGTATGCTCGCCTGCGTCACCTTCGGTGCGCCCGAGACATTCTGCGGGCCGGATGGGCGGGAGGGCAACGCGCGGATGCATCTGTTCCCGGTGCTCTACCCGTTTCACTATCTCGGATACGAGGTGCTAGAGCCGGAATTGATGTTCGGCATCGGCAGCACCGTGCGGCTCGAAACTGGCGACAGCGATGCGGCCGCTCAGTCCGAACTCGACACCCGCATCGGCGTCTGGAAGGACGCCCTGGCCCAGCGCCACTCGCGCGAGGCGGTGCGCTACAACGCGGATGAGGACTTTGGCGCTGATGGGCGACTGAAGGCCGGCGCGGAAACGTTCAGTCCTTTCATTCGCCGGGCCGATTGATGGGACCGCCAGTTGTCTACATACCGCCTGCGGTCACGGTCGTTGATGACTGTGATTTCCTCGTCAAGATGCCGAGCGACATGTTGATCGCTGCGTGGATCACAGCAGCGCCGGAGAGACCGTCCATTATCGGCCCGCTTGCCGTTGAGGATCTCGCGCGAGCGTCGCCTCCAGCCGTCTTTGAGTCTGTCGCTGACCTGCCGCTGGACGTTGTCCGGCTGGTTGGATCGCTGGAGAAAAAACTCCCGTCCGCATTGGAACGCTCAGGATTTGCCCGGGTGCGCGAGGACGGATTTCCGGATCGCGTGTTTCTCTGTCACGGCGCGATCGGCGTTGCTTACGAGAGCGTGCACGAGCATCTCGCGGAAACCTGCGTCGACGATTTCGACGCCGCACACCGACTGCGGAACCCGATCCTGTGCGCACGCGCACTCACGATCGTCGCGGCGCGGGCGGCCGTGTCCGACCTCACGGAGCGCTCGCCGCTGATGCTGGCACTCTCACGGATCGAGACAATCGTGCTTGAAGGCAACAGCATCGCCAACGCGCAGTTTGATTATAACTCCCTCCCCGATCCGCCTTCGCTGGTGCAGGAGACCGAGCAGCAGGAGTGGTTGCGCGACCGCTGGCGGAGACTCGTCGATGCCGACCTGCCGCGCGCTGCGCCCGACCGATTATGGCCGATCTCTGCCAACCATTGCTTTGCGCGCGTTTTGTTGGACGGAGCGTGTGGGCAGCCTTGGCGCGAAATTATCACGCCGCCGGCCTGGCGCAACGCACCAGCGGAGATCCTGACCACCGCGATCCTGACAGGCGAACGCGTGTTATCCGGCGAGGACGATCTTAACGCTCTCAATCTGCAGTCGTTGCGCATGCGGGGGAAGGCGTGAAGTGCCGGAGGTCACGAGCAATCGTCAGCCCGGCGACGCGTGTTTCTTCAACCAGTCCGTGACGATGGGCGCCCAGATGCCAAGTCCTTCATCTCCGACCAGATAATGCCCCTCGTCCTGATAGTCAGGGAACATGTGAAGCTTCGCGTTGCCACCGGCTTTAACAAACGCGCGCTTCATACGATTGGCAAACGCGGGGCCGACGTAGCTGTCGTTTTCGACATATAGCCAGAGTGAAGGAGTGCGTGACGATCTGCCGAAACGCCCCATGGCGGCGGACACCGACGCTGGCCCGCAGTTGCCGTTCGGACGGCCTTTTCGCGATCCGTGGACGCCTGAGAAATTGATATATGTTGCGACCTCCGGAAGGTTTTCACTGGAGAGGGCAACAGTCCCCCACCCCCCGCCCGAGTGGCCGAAAATCACGGCGTTGCGATCCTCGACGTTCTCGGTTTTCAGCAAGTGCTGCAGCGTCGCCTTGATGTCCGCGGCCATCTCCTTGCCCGCCTTGACGAATTGATGCGCCTTTCCGCATCGACGCGTGGTGGCCCCTTCAACGAAGCGCCCGCCGGTTGCTCCGTAACCCCGCCGAATGGGGAAGGCGACGACATAGCCCAGGTTGGCGAAATGCTCGGCGACCGGCCCACATGCATTCGGCCGGAGGGTCTTGCGATCTTTCCGCACGCTCGTCAGACCGTGGTTCATAACCATGAGGCGCTGGGGTTTGTCCGACTTTTTCCGACAGACGCGCACGAGAAGCCCGTTTTTGACACCAGCGCGGGCGACACGCGTGAACGACTGCGCAAGGCGACTGGTTTTCTCACCTGCTTCGCCAATGGTTCTCGTCCAGAGGACTTCATCAAAAAGCTCGGTGACACGACCGTCGACAGGCCCGTCGTACAACTTCTCCTTTCTCAAAATGCGTTGCAACTCGCGACGGAACGCCTTGCTATATTCAAACGGTTGGGAAATGAATTCATTCAGGGCACTTGTGTTTCCGCTTTTCAGTGCCGTCCGAAACCAATGAGCTGCCTTTTTTCTATCCCGCTTGACGCCGAGGCCGCGGTCAAGTCGGAACGCGATATTGCGCATACCATCCAGGTTTCCGGCCTCAGCGGCTTCGAGAAACATTGATGACGCTGCGCGCTCATTCCTGGAACGGCCTATGCCGTTGGACGTGCAATACGCAGCGTTATTCAAAGCTACCGGCAGTGACGACCCTGCCGACGCGGCCGCAAGCACGAACCACTCGCAGGCAGCTTCGGTGTCACTTTTGACGCCGACGCCCTCGTACAACCGCAGGCCATACTCGACCATCCCGCGCGCGAAGCCGGCGTCCGCTGATTTCTGGTAATACGTCGATGCGCGTTTCTGATCCGCGTCCCCATCCGGGAGCGTCGCATAGTGATCCCCCAAATTCATAAACGCGTGACCGCTTCCACGCGCGGCTGCACGCTCATAAAGCCGCAATGCCTTTGCGACGTTCTGTGGGCGTCCCTCCGCCGAATAATAACAGGCGGCGAGATTGTTCGTCGCGAGGGCGTGCTTTTGCTTCGCAGCTTGCTCGTACCAGTCGCATGCGGTCTTGTGATCCGCGGTGGTACCCTTGCCGCTATCGAACATCAGCCCGAGTGCGTACATCCCGAATCTGTTGCCGTTTGTCGCGGCAAGGCGGTAATTCAGGAGGGCGCGAGGCAGGTCAGCGTCAACACCCCGGCCGTAATAAAAAATGTCTGCTAGATTTTTGTACCCAAAG
>JBCAXC010000079.1:0-8362 GCA_038534255.1 Pseudomonadota bacterium | reverse complement strand
TGGAAATCGTGGAAGACCAGGAAGAGCTGCACGAAGCTCTCATGGGGATGACCGAGAACTGGCTCAACGCCGCCTAGTGCGTTCGACCAATGTGGAGACACCGATGACAGTGATGGAAGCAATCGCACCAGATGCGCCGGCCGCATTCGATGTCACGCGCGTGCGCACGGATTTCCCAATTCTCTATCGCGAAATCTACGACAAGCCGCTGATCTATCTCGACAATGGTGCTTCGGCTCAAAAACCGAAGCCGGTCCTCGACGCCATCGAGCACGCCTACAAGATGGAGTATTCCAACGTCCATCGCGGGTTGCATTTTCTCTCCAACGAGGCGACGGCAAAGTATGAGGCGGCGCGGACCACAGTCGCGACGTTCCTCAATGCGCCGAGCGACGACACCATCGTTTTCACCAAGAACACGACCGAGGCGATCAACCTCGTGGCATCGTCGTTCGGGGATGGCTTCATCGGCGAGGGCGACGAGATCATCCTCTCGATCATGGAACATCACTCCAATATCGTGCCGTGGCACTTTCACCGCGAGCGCAAGGGCGCCGTCATCCGCTGGGCGCCGATCGATGAAGATGGAAATTTCCTCCTCGACGCGTTCGAAAAACTCCTGACCGAACGCACGAAGATCGTCGCGATCACCCACATGTCCAACGCGCTCGGCACCGATGTGCCGGTCAAAGAGGTGATCCGCCTCGCGCACGAACGCGGCATCCCGGTGCTCGTCGACGGTAGCCAGTCCGCCGTGCACCGCCCGGTCGACGTGCAGGATCTGGATTGCGATTTCTTCGTGATGACCGGCCACAAGACTTACGGCCCTTCGGGCATCGGCGCGCTCTATGCAAAGCAGGAGTGGCTCGACCGCCTGCGCCCGTATCAGGGCGGCGGTGAGATGATCGAGAGCGTGACGACCGATGGTGTCACCTACGGCCACGACCATCACAAGTTTGAAGCGGGCACCCCGCCGATTGTACAGGCCATCGGCCTTGGTGCTGCACTCACGTACATGATGGAGATCGGGCGTGAGCAGATCGCGGCGCATGAAGACACGCTCCGCGCATACGCGCACGCAAAGCTTGGCGAAATGAACTTTGTCCGCATCTACGGCAACGCGCAGGAGAAGGGCGCGATCGTCTCGTTCACGATGGACGGTTTGCACCCGCACGACATATCGACCATCATCGACCGGTCGGGCGTGGCCGTGCGCGCCGGGCACCATTGCTGCCAACCGCTGATGGAGCGCTTCGGGCTGAGCGGGACATGTCGCGCCTCAATGGCGATGTACAACACGACCGACGATATCGATGCGCTCGCCGCGTCGCTCCGCAAGGCCCACGAGTTTTTCGCATGACGGAGACAAAAATGTCCGCCTTGTCAGATGAGACAGCGCAGCCCGCCGAAGCCGCAGACCCTGCGACGGCACCCGGCACCGACGCACCAGCCGCCAAAAGCGTCGCCGACGGTGGCACGCCGGTGGATGGAACAGCGCTCTCGCGTGAAGAACTCGATCAGTTGACCGGTGACATCATCACCGCGCTCAAGTCCGTCTACGATCCGGAAATCCCGGTCGACATCTATGAGCTCGGCTTGATCTACGAAGTCGATGTCGATGATGATCGCAACGTCGCCGTCGACATGACGCTGACAGCACCGGGATGCCCTGTCGCTGGTGAAATGCCGATCTGGGTGGAAAACGCGATCGCACCGGTGCCCGGCGTTCAGAGCGTGAAGGTCAATCTGACGTTCGATCCGCCGTGGGATATGTCCCGCATGTCCGATGAAGCACGTGTCGCACTCAATATGTTTTGAGACAGATACGCCGACGCACGCTGTCCTGTGGCACTGGAGAAAATCGCCCGCCCGAATTATATAGAGGGTCAGCCGAACAGGGAATAGAAGCTTATGACCGCTCCGCAACCAAGACCCCGCCCGAAAGTTATGACGCTGACCGACGCAGCAGCCGAGCGCGTGAAGGCCATTATGGCAAAGTCCGATACCGACTTTGTCGGTGTGCGCGTGGGCGTTACCAATGGCGGCTGCGCCGGCATGGAATACACGATGGACTACGCCGAAGTGGCAGACCCACTCGATGAGGTCGTCGAGGACAAGGGCGTGCGCATCCTGATCGACTCCAAGGCTGTTCTCTTTCTCCTCGGGACAGAGATGGACTACGAAGTGAAAAAGCTCGAGAGCGGCTTCACCTTCAACAACCCCAATCAGACAAGCGCCTGTGGTTGCGGCATCTCGGTCGAGATCGCCCCGGCGACGCCAGAGAGCCGCGCAGCATTTTCAGACGCGTAGTCTTTTATTTAGTACGCGAATATCGCCGACAAAGAGAAATGCGGCGTCGATGGACGGAACTTTCTGCCTTGCGCGGTTATTATCGCCATCGTCGCTGGTGTAACCGGTTTCAGCGCAAGCGGAGTTACCGGTATCGCTCCAAGCGCATTCGCGGGAAAGGCGACTTTGTTTCGGGCGCAGGTTTTTACTGCAAATTCTGAGTGTCGCCGCCGCAACTGATCGAATGCCCAGCGGGCTCGCACGATGTGCGGGCCCGTTTGCATGGGCACAGTCGAGAGCGAGAGGTACCGACGCTAGCCCTTCACCGGCCGCGTCAGAAATGCGGGCACGTGATCGCCGAGACCGACAACCTTGTTGCCGCCGTCAGATTTTTCGCCGCGTGAACTGCTACGTCCGCCCTTTTTGGGCTCAGCAGTTTTGCGTGGTGTTTCCGCTTTGCTGTCCGTCGGAGCATCAGCAGGCTTGGCGCCACGTCCGCGCGATCCACGTTTCGGGCGATCGCTTGCGGGCGGAGACGCGTCGCTGTGCGATGAAGACGTTTCGACGGGTTGAGTGCTCTCCTCGGCGCCAGCAGACGCATTCTCCGCCGATGCTGCGTCCCCGCCACGCTTGCGTCGCGTTCGCCCTGAGCCGGTCTTCTCGCCACCACGCTTCTCAGGTTTGCTGGAAGATCCGGAGCGACCGCGTCCTCGTCCGCGACCCTTGCGGGTGTCGTAATCGTCGTCGCCCGGTGCATCCCCAAGCCATTCCTGCTCACCATCGATGAACTTGGCGATTTCCTTCATGATCCGCCCGTCGTCGCATGTGACCAACGTCGCCGCATAACCCTCGCGTCCAGCGCGCCCGGTTCGCCCAATCCGGTGGACATAGTCCTCTGCATGTACCGGCACATCAAAGTTGAAGACGTGGCTCACTTCCGGGATGTCCAGTCCGCGCGCGGCGACGTCACTCGCCGCCAGTAGCGTGATTTCGCCGTTGCGGAATGCATCGAGCGTTTCCATGCGTGCACGCTGGTCCATATCACCATGCAGCGAGCCGGCGTTGAAACCGTGCGTGGTGAGCGACTTGTGAAGGATCGCGACGTCGCGTTTGCGATTGCAGAATATGATACCGTTCTGGATCTCATCCTGCGCACGTATCAGTTTGCGGAGTTCGGCGCGTTTCTCACGCTGCTCGTTGTCGACAAACTTGAAGCGCTGCGTGATCGTCGCAGCGGTCAGGCTCTGCCGCGCCACCTCGACCCGTTCCGGATCTCGCAGGAAGGTCTTCACAAGCCGGGTAATCTCGTCGGGCATCGTCGCGGAGAAAAAGAGCGTCTGGCGGCGCGGTGGCAGCAGCTTGCAGATTTTCTCGATGTCGGGGATGAAGCCCATGTCGAGCATCCGATCCGCTTCGTCGATCACGAGGATCTCGACGCCAGTCATCAGGATGCGGCCGCGCTGAAAGTGATCGAGCAGACGCCCCGGCGTCGCGATCAGAACATCCGCACCGCGATCGAGTTTCTTGTTTTGCTCGGCGAACGAGACGCCACCGATCAGCAACGCCACATTCAGCTTGTGATCCTTGCCGTACTGTTCGAACGCTTCAGCCACCTGCGCGGCCAGCTCTCGGGTTGGCGCGAGGATCAGCGATCGCGGCATGCGGGCCCGTGCTCGGCCTCGTTCGAGCCGCGTAAGCATGGGCAACGTAAAGGCCGCAGTTTTGCCGGTACCCGTTTGCGCAATGCCGAGCACATCACGGCCCGTGACCGCGACCGGGATCGCTCCCTCTTGAATGGGTGTCGGTGTGTCGTAGCCGGCCTCTGAAATGGCTTTCAGAACCTTGGCGCTCAGTCCAAGTTCGTCGAACGTCATGTAGGAGTATCACTCGCCGCCGTTGCGGGGGCCGAAGATCTCGCACACATGAGGGTCATCGCGAGATGTGTGGCCGGTGGTGTATCGCCCGTGGCGCCAGGGTCTTTTGCCCCGTCAGCTCACGCGCAGCGCGGGCCATCGCGGACCGCGTCATGCCGTCGAGCTATACCGCCTCTCGGCGCGCGTCAACCGCAACAACCTAGTTCTGCGCGGCCGACTCGTTGGTTTCGGCAGCCACCTGGGTGACGATCGGTGCGTATTTGCCAGGCGCCGTGGCACTGAACTCGAGAGTCGCAGGCTCGCCGTCCTCGGTGTCGAAGTGCGTGACGATCAGGATCACGTTGCCGGACTGCTCCACATCCATGGCCAGCGTCAGCGACGGCACCTTGAGCTTTGTCACCTCGGTGATCTCGATGTTCTTCAGGACACGCGCGTCGGTCTTGCCGATGGCAATCCACTGCAGCCAGACTTCGGCATGCTCCTCACCGGCCTTCCCCGCGCCGAGTGCCACGGCCCGGTAATAACCGCCGGTCTTCTCCACTTCCCACGATCCACCGACCAGCAGCTCGAAGACGCCGGTCGGGATGGTGCGCGCCGTCTCTCCGGACTTCGTGTCGGCCGCCTGAGCCACGTCGCGCGTCGGCACCATTGCTGCCAGAACCATCAGGCTGGCGGCAAGCACGGTGACTGCGATGCGGCGGAGAGGGAAAGTCATGTCTGTCATTCCAGATGGTGAGGCGGGCCAGATGGTGAGGCAGGCCAGATGGCAAGGCGGGGTCGATGTGCGCAAAGCAATCGCCAGGCCAGAGCGACTCCGATGATCGTGAGATCAGGTCGCGGTGGCACCTGTCCACATGCTGCGCCCAGAGTTAAGAAGCTGTTAACCCGCTGCGCCTCCGCAGACCCGCATTCCTTCGGAAAACGCCCACCATGCACCGCGATGTCACCGTGCTGTTCATTCCCGGACTACTCTGCACGCGAGCGCTCTTTGCGCCGCAGATCGCAGCACTTGAGCCGCATGTCGCCGTACAGGTTGCGGACCATCAGCAGGACGACACGATCGCCGCAATTGCAGCACGCGCGCTGGAGTCGGCCGAGACGCCGCACGTGATCCCGGTCGGTCTCTCCATGGGCGGCTACGTCGCGCTCGAACTTGCACGCGTTGCACCGGACCGCGTCGCTGCACTCGCCCTGATCGATACAAGCGCCCGCGCAGATCGGCCCGCACAGATCGACCAACGCAGATCACTGGTGGCCCAAGCCGAGGACGAAGGGCTTGGCGCTGTAACCGAGGACCTGCTGCCCCTGCTACTGCATCCGGCGCGCCTCAGCGGAAGTGCACTGCCGCAGATCGTGCGCGATATGGCCGATGAGACAGGTGTCCCAACATTCGCGCATCAGCAGGAAGCGATCATCGCCCGGCGGGACATGCGTGGCGATCTTGCGGCCATGTCCTGCCCCACACAGATCATCGTGGGTGCGGGTGACCTCATCACACCCGTGAAGGTCGCGCGCGAAATGGCGGACGCGATCCCCGATGCCCGTCTCGACATCCTGCCCGATTGCGGACATCTCGCGTCGCTCGAGCGACCGCCGCTGTGACTGCGTTGCTGCGGCGGCTGCTCCATCGCGCCACGTCTTCGCCATCCTGACGCCGCAAGCAGACGCGGGGACAAGACTTCGGAAACCCGATGTCTCTGGTGGATACCGCAGAGGGGGACGATGCATCATGGCTTTTGGTTCGCGCCGGGTGCGTAATCACGAACTCACGGAAGAGACCGCACGCGGCGCCATGAGCGGATCTGCCGGGGTCGCAACGGCATTGCTCTCCGCCTTTGCACTCATCTTCTCCGGCCTTAGCCTCTACGAGACGGTGCTCAAGCGCGCGACGCTTCGCATTTTTGTCCCTCCCGTCGTGCATTACGGGCGGGGCGCGGGTGGGGATCGAGAGCTGTTTGCGATCCCCGTCACCATCGCAAACCATGGCGCGCGCGACGCTGCGATCACCGGCATCACGATGCAGGTCCGCGCACTCGACGAGAATGGCGTGCCGAAAGCGGACGAGGCGGCAAAACCATTCTTTGCCGCGTGGTTCATCGATGCGCCGTTCTTCGCTCGCAGCAAAGGCTACAACCGCGCGACCAAGGCCTTTGAGCGCAACCCCCGCCCCAAGCGTCCGTTCGCACCTATCGCCGTGGCCGGCCGCAGCGCCTACACCGGAACGATCCTCTTCAACGTCATCGGCAAAACCTTTCCCGTCGCCGTCTCCGAAGCGGGCACGTATGAGCTGACCTTGCGCCTTGCCACCGACCTTGATGAGAACGGTGGTGTGACCGAGCGGTTCCTCGCGACACAGACCGAGCCGATTTCCCTCAAAGTCAAACTCGGGTACTTCTCCAAGCAGCGGCTGTCGCTCGGCTCGCTCGCGCAGATGTTCGAGACCGATTTCGTGAACGCGGCAGCTTCACCGGAGACGCCGTCGGCTGCGGAATGAGCGACGACACCTTGAAGACCAATTGCAGCACATGACGGCGGACGATGACCTACAGCGTGAAGGAAATGTTCAAGACGCTGCAAGGCGAGGGCGCGCACGCGGGGCGCCCGGCCGTGTTCTGCCGCTTCACCGGCTGCAATCTGTGGTCTGGCCTTGAGCGTGACCGCGCGACAGCACAGTGCACCTTCTGCGATACAGATTTTGTCGGGACAAACGGCGTCGGTGGAGGAAAGTTCGCAGATGCGGCAGCCCTCGCAGCAGCGTTGGTCGCAACCTGGGGAGATGCCCCCGACGCGGATGCTGACAACCATGCGCGTGCCCGATACCGCTTCGTCGTTTTCACCGGCGGTGAGCCACTGCTGCAACTCGACGCGCAACTGATCAGGGCCACCCATCGCGCAGGCTTCACCATCGCGGTTGAAACCAACGGGACAATCTCGGCTCCTCAAGGGATCGACTGGATCTGCGTCAGCCCGAAGGCCGGAACCGAGCTGGTCCAGCGTGAGGGCAACGAGTTGAAGCTTGTCTATCCGCAGGCGGCGGCGACACCCGATCAGTTTACCGACCTGGCGTTCGATCGATTTTATCTCCAGCCGATGGACGGTCCGGATCAGGCGGAAAACATCCAGGCTTCCATCGCCTACTGCCTGGAGCATCCGCGTTGGCGCCTCAGCCTGCAAACCCACAAAATGATCGGCATCCCATGAGCGACACATCGGAACCATCACAGCGGTCAGATGCGGCAGATGCCGAGATTGCTCCTGACGCCGAAGGGGCAGCGACGACAGACCTCTCCCCCCGGGAAGAACTGGATGCGCTCCACGCGGACACACTGGCGTACATGCGCGGTCGCGTCATCGCCTGGCTCGTCCGCTGGGCGATTGGCTTTGCCGCGCTCGGCGTCCTTGTCTGGTTCCGTCCCGATCTCGCTTGGCTCTGGCGTTGGGCCGTCGCCATCGCTGCGGTGTCTCTGATCGTGCTGTTGATGTCTCGCGCTGCCCTGCAACGCCGGATGCGGGATGCGGACGCGGCGATCGCCAAAGCGGCACGCGAAGACGGCGACGCGACGTAAGGCTCCGCACCGCTGTCGGGCAACCATCTAAGTCAGACACGGTCTAAAGAAAAACGGGCGCCCCGCTGTTGCGAAACGCCCGTCGTCTGTCTCTACGATCCGGTGACGACGTCAGCCGTCGTCGCGGTCGTCCCGCCGTGACGCGAAGCCGAGCTCCCGATCTGTCCCCCATTCGAGGATCAGGTTGATCCGGCGATTGCGCGCACGGTCGTCTTCGCGAAGATTGCCGGCAACCGGATACTGCTCACCAAAGCCTTCGGTTACGATCCGTCGGGTCGGTACGCCCCGACGTTCGAGGTAATCCTTGACGGCGATCGCCCGATCGCGGCTCAGACGGAGATTAAAGCGACGCGGACCGATCGAGTCGGTGTGACCGGTCAGACGGAGTTTCGCGTCCCCACAGCGCCGCAGACTGTCAGCGATCGTACGCAGCAGCGGTTCACTGTCTCGTGCAATCCGATCTTCCGCAGAGTCGAACGTGATCGGGTTGCGATACTCGAGCCATTGCAGAACCAGCTGGCAACGTTCCGGATCAAGCGGCGCCCGTCCACGCGGATCAAGCTCACGCTCGCTTGGACGTGGCGGGACAAACTGCGCCTTCCCGACATTGTCCGCACAGAACCCGTCGACGCG
>JBCAXC010000078.1:0-8383 GCA_038534255.1 Pseudomonadota bacterium | reverse complement strand
TGCTGCGGCGGCGCCCGAGACGCGCTGAGCCGAGAGAGTTTGAGAAACACGACTGATGACAACTCGATACAAGGGCTCCACGTCGTTGGAGCAGGGCAGCGTGATGACGACTTTCAAATCCGCGATTTGCGCAAGCGTAGTGGCTGGCGGGGTCGTCCTCTCCGGCACGGCAGCCCACGCAGCCGGAGAAGGCCTGGTGGTACCACGTCAAGACTGGAGCTTTTCGGGGGTCACGGGCACCTTCGACAAGGCCCAGCTCCAGCGTGGCTATCAGGTTTACCGCGAGGTCTGCTCTGCTTGTCACGGGCTCAAGTTCCTGAGCTGGCGCAACCTTTCGCAGAGTGGCGGACCCGGGCTGACCGAAGCCGAGGTGAAGGCGCTGGCGGCGGAAGCCGAAGTGACGGACGGGCCGAACGACGAAGGTGAAATGTTTACGCGCCCGGCTCTGCCTTCGGACTCGATCGGGGCGCCCTATTCGAACGTGCAGGAGGCGCGCGTCGCCAATGGAGGCGCGTATCCCCCGGATTTGTCGCTCATTGCCAAGGCGCGCTCCGTGAACCGGCCGAGCCTTGGTTTCGCACCGATCAACTGGGTGCGTGACATTGCGCTGGGCGATGAAACCCGTGGCGTCGATTATGTCTACAAGCTCCTTAAATCCTATCCGGAGGAGCCGCCGGAAGGTTTCCAGCTTGGCGAGGGGATGTACTACAACGACATCTACCCCGGCCATCAGATCGCGATGGCGTCGCCGCTGTCTGACGACATCGTTGAGTACGCCCAGTCGGATGTGCCAACCACCACCGATCAGTACGCGAAGGACGTGTCGGCCTTCCTGATGTGGGCGGCCGAACCGAAGCTCGAAGAGCGGAAGTCACTCGGTCTGCGGGTGCTGCTCTACCTCATCGTTCTGACCGGTCTGCTTTATCTGGCGAAACGGAAACTCTGGTCGCGGGTTGCCGGGCATTGATTGGCCAATCCAATCTACTGATTGTCGAACAGGGGCTCCGCGATCGCGGGGCCCTTTTTCGTTGAATGCCCGATGACCATCGCGAAGTTTCCGTATGCAGTATTGGGCGGATGCGAAGCGGCCGTGTCCGGCGGGATGGTCTACGCCGTCGCAAATGCTGCGCTTGACCTGAATGCCGTTCGCGCCGGTCCGACGCGCGGCAAGCAAAGGATCTCGCGGCATGTGACCGGCATGTGTGCCGCTCTTATTGCCACGACCACGGCCGTCGCCATCACGGTCGTCGGGCGGTACGACATCGTCCCTGAACTGGTGCTGTGGCTCGGGCCGACGGTTGCCCTGACACCGGTGATCGTGATTTGGACGCGGCGGATCGAGGCGGGAACCTTCCGCTATTGAGCACAGCTGCTCTTTGTCGGTCGTTAACCCTTACTGGCACGTTGATTGCTCAGCACACGCCGCGTCAGGGGTGACGGATTGGCAGATAGAACCGGAGGACCGGAATGGTTTACCGCCCGCTTCAATTCACGCTTCACACGCATTGTCGCGAAATGCTCCAGACCTATGATCGCGAGAGCGGCATCCACGCGAAACACCTTGCGAGCTATTCCAAGGCTGCCGAGTTGCATACGCGTCTGAGCGCGAGCCTGAAGGCTGCTGCGCCTCGGGTGTCCGATCGTGAGGTTGCATCGCCGGGCGCGCCACTCGATCCGCTGCATGCAGAGAAACTGGCCAACATCATCGACATGGCACGTTATCGCCGCAAGCGTCCTGCGTCCGGGGCTGCGACCCGACGCGTGGTGTGGGACGAATACGGGCTGCTTTGCGAGACCGGTTGATCGCACGGTTGCGCTATCGTCGCCTGGCAGGCATCTCTCTCGCTAAAGGCGCGCACCGCGTGCTGACGGTTGAGATGCGCGAGGGTCGCCACGATGGCACAGTCAGTACTCGGAATCATCGGCGGGTCAGGTCTTTATGATCTGCCCGGTCTGAAAGACGCGACCTGGGAGACGATTGAAAGCCCCTGGGGGCAGCCGTCGGATCAGGTGCTGCACGGGCAGATCGGCACGACACCGATTGTTTTTCTCCCCCGGCATGGGCGCGGCCATCGCCTCTCGCCGTCAAGCATCAACTATCGCGCAAACATCGACGCTATGAAACGTGCCGGCGTGACCGATCTTGTCTCGGTCTCGGCCTGCGGCTCATTTCGCGAGACGCTTCCGCCCGGCCACTTTGTCCTCGTCGACCAGTTCATCGACCGCACCTTCGCCCGCGAGAAGAGCTTTTTCGGCGAGGGGTGCGTTGCGCATGTGGCAATGGCCGATCCCGTCAGCCCTGGACTTGTCGATCGCATCGCGGACGCTGCGGCGGCGGAAGAGATCGCGATCACGCGTGGCGGGACGTATCTCGCGATGGAGGGGCCGCAATTCTCGACGCGTGCTGAGTCCGAGTTGTATCGATCGTGGGGATGCGCGGTCATCGGCATGACGAACATGCCGGAAGCGAAGCTCGCGCGGGAAGCGGAGCTCTGTTACGCGACGGTCGCGATGGTCACCGACTTTGACTGCTGGCATGAAGATCACAGCGATGTCGACGTTGCCGCAATCATCCGCGTTTTGCAGGATAACGCGGCGCGGGCGGCACGGCTCGTCGCGCGGCTCGCCAAGGACTTTCCAGCCGATCACCCACCGTGCCCGCTCGGGTCAGACCGCGCGCTCGATGTCGCAATCATCACACAGCCAGATCAGCGTGATCCGGCGTTGATGGCCAAGCTGGATGCTGTTGCAGGGCGGGTCTTGAGTACGTCATCTTGAGGAGAGAAACATGTCTGCGGAGAATCTGCTCGCCATCGCGTTGGCTTTCTTCGTCGTCACGGTTTCGCCCGGGCCTGCGAACCTATCGCTTGCTGCCGTTGCGATGAGTGTCGGCCGGCGAGCCGGACTTCACATGTCCCTTGGGCTCGCACTTGGCCTAGCGTTCTGGGGTGTCATTGCTGCGACGGGCTTTGGCGCACTTCTTCACGCTTCCTCTACCGCCCTCACCGTGTTGAAAGTAGCCGGAGCGCTCTATCTGATCTGGTTGGCGTGGTGCTCAGCGAGATCCGCGCTCGCGCCCACGCCGCACGTCAGTGTCTCTACGACTGGCGGTCGTTGGTTCTGGCGCGGTCTGGTGCTCAATCTGTCGAACCCCAAGGCTGTCGTGGCGTGGATGGCGGCACTCTCCATGGGGCTTGCACACGATGCGGCGACCAGCGCGCTCACAACGGCAACACTCGTCTGTATGACGCTTGGGCTAGTGAATTACGTTGCGCACGCCATGGTGTTTTCACTGCCGCGTATCATGGAGACGTACACGCGTTTTCGTCGGCAGGTTGAAGCCACCGTCGCCGCGCTCTTTGCTCTTGCCGGTCTGGCGCTGCTTCGTTCGGCACTGACGCGCGCACCGTGAGCGCTTCTCAACCTGACCTCTTCGCGCCCGCTCAGAACGCAACTTTCTCTCCGTCGTAGGCGAAGAGACTTCCGCTTTGGTCCGGTCCGGTCGTGTCGATCACATCAAGCATCCGGGTGGCGGCATCGCGGGGCTCGAACAGCTCTCGCTTTCCGGCGAATGGTGCCGAAAGGTCCGTGCGCACCGTCCCCGGATGAAGCCCCATGATGACAGCTTCAGGAGACTTGCGCGCGATTTCGATGGCCGCGGTTTTGACAAACATGTTGAGCGCGGCTTTCGCGGCCCGATAGCCGTACCAGCCGCCGAGCCGGTTATCCGAGATGCTCGAAACCCGCGCGGAGAGCGTTGCGAAGGTGCTTGCGGCATCGCGCGGCATCAGTGGCGTGAAATGCTTGAGCAGGAGCAGCGGACCAGTTGCGTTCACCGCAAAGGCAGCGGCGATTGAGGCCGGCTCGACGGCGGACAGAGACTTTTCCGGCTGGATCGTCTCGGTGTGAAGCATGCCGGTGGCATCGATCACCAGATGCACCGGGCCGTCAGCGCCAACGGATTGCGCGGCGGCGGCGATCGACGCTTCGTCCTCGAGATCAAACGCGATGCCATCGGTTCCGGCGCGCGAAAGGCGGACGCACGCAGCGCACGCCGGATCGTCGGACAGCAGGTCCGCGAACGCGGCGCCGATGCCGCCACTCGCACCGCAGACGACCGCACGATAGCCGTCACCGAACCGTTTCATCGTGATGCCATTGCTCATGGGGGGCTCCGTTAGACTGGGCGTGACTTGCAAGACGTCGGATTTTCTCTCCGGGCAGCGCGAATCGCGCACGGGTGAAACGCCGGATGGTTAAGCCTCGCTTAACCGCACGCAGCTACGTTCCGCGCCATGTATGCGTTGGGAGTTTTTGTACCATGAGTGACGTCCTTGGTGTTGAAGGCGGTGCGGACCGCGATGTGATCCGCGATAGCGACGTGCTCGAGATGCGCCGCACGTTTTACAACGACGGGGCGATCAATCAGTTCGAAGCTGAAAAACTCATCGAACGCGCGCATGCCTCGGTCGGCGAGACCAACGCATGGGATATGTTCTTCATCGAGGCGATCACTGACTTTGTCGTCGAGCAGATGACGCCGCGCGGCTATGTCACCGAAGCGCAAGCGCAATGGCTGATCGATGCGCTCTGCGTTGAGGGGCAGATCACCTCCGGGCTTGATCTCGAAGTGCTCCTCAAGGTGATCGAGAACGCGATCGATGTGCCGGAGAGCCTGTGCGAATTCACGCTCGTCCAGATCGGCGAGGCTGTGCTCGATGGAGATGGTGCGTTGCTCGGGGACGAAAAACTGACGCCGGGCGTTGTTGGCGCGCCGGAGGTGCAACTGCTCTCGCGCGTGCTCTATGCCGCCGGTGGGGCGAACAATATCGGTGTGTCGCGTGCCGAGGCGGAAGTTCTCTTCGATATCAACGATGCGACCCGCGATGCGGACAACGCGCCTGAGTGGAGCGATCTCTTTGTAAAGGCGGTCGCGAACCATGTGATGGCGTCGCAGGGCTACAAGGCGCCGAGCAGGGAAGAAGCGCTGCGTCTGGCGGAATGGCGGGATACGCCCAGCACGGGCGTCGGCGGTTTCCTTTCGAGCATGCTTGGGAGCGAGCTTTCCACGATCCGCAAAATCTATGCGGAAAAGTCTGATGCGGAGCGCGATGCGGAGCGGCTTGCCATGCAGATCCGCGACATAGAAGGCGCGGAGATCCTCGATGACAATGAAGGCCGCTGGCTCGCCGACCGGATCGGGCGTGACGGGGTGCTGCACGACAACGAGAAGGCGCTGCTGGAATTTATTCGCGTGGAGGCGCCGGAGATCAGCGCCGAACTGGCCGGGCTGATGGCGAACGTCTGAGCTCTGGCAGGCCACAGTCCCCAAACTCAGTTGCGATCTTCCGGCAGGACGGGGAGAGGATGGACGTCGATCCCCTCTTCCTTGAGATCGTGCGCTTCTTTCGGCGTGGCGTTCCCATAGATGCCGCGCGGCTCCGCCTCTTCGTAGTGAATTTTCCGCGCTTCCTCAGCGAAGTTTGTGCCGACGTTGTCAGCTGTCTTGCGCACGTGATCGCGAATTTCCCGGGCCAGCTCAACGACGCGCTCATGAACCTCGGTGGGAAGGTTCGATGCGGCACCACTGTCCGGCTGGGTCAGCGGCGCGCTCTCTGATGTCTCAGGCGTGGCAAATTCGCGCGAAGGCGATGACGCTGTGACATCGCGCTGGTTGGACTTCGCACCAAGGTTCGGCGCCATCAAAGATTTTTCAATCTTCGTACTGCCGCAAACCGGGCACTCCAGAATGCCCTTATCGCGTTGCGTATCGTAGTCGGCGCTGGAGCGGAACCAGGCCTCGAACGTGTGTTCGTCGGCGCACGTGAGCGTGTATTTGATCATGAGGCGCGCTCCATCTCCGACGCTGTCGTCTCGAGCGTGAAGGCGCGCGTATGGCTGAGTGACGGGATGCGCGATCGGGCTTCGCTCACCTTGTCGATTTCAATCTCGACGACCGTGACGCCCGGCGCCTCGCCGAGCTCACTGAGCACGTGTCCCCACGGGTCTACCGCGATGGAGTGGCCATACGTCTCGCGTCCACTCTCGTGTTTGCCGCCGTGGGCGGCGGAAATCATGAAAGCGCCATTCTCGATTGCGCGCGCGCGCTGCAGCACGTGCCAATGCGCCGCTCCGGTCTGACGTGTGAAGGCTGACGGGGCGGAGATGATCTGTGCCCCGGCTTCTGCCTGTGCCCGGAAGAGGTGAGGGAAGCGGAGGTCGTAACAGATGGCGATGCCGAGACGGGCCCACGGGAGATCGACAACGCAGGCCTTTGTGCCTGCTTCATACGCGGCGGACTCGCGATAGCGTTCCCCGTTCGCGAGGTCGACATCGAACATGTGGATCTTGTCGTAGGTGGCGCGGAGTGTACCCGACGGATCGATCACGTGCGCACGGTTGGCCGTCTTGTCCGCGCCCAGCCGGACGACCAGCGAGCCGAGGTGCAACCAGATGCCGAGCTTCTGCGCGAGGGCGGAGAAAATATCGAGGGTCCGCGCCTCATCGAACGTCGCAAGGCTGTCGAGCAGACGTGCACGACGCAGCTCGATCACGTTCGTATTCTCGGGCGTCTGAACGTAGTCAGCGCCGGCGTCTGCTGCGCGCGTGATGGCGTCGCAAGCCGCAGATACGTTTGCCGCGACGTCACGCCCGGCACAGAGCTGGACGAGCCCGCCGTTGAAGGTTGTGCCGTTCGTCATCAGGCTTCGCTCAACAGCCGGTCCAGTTCGCCGGAGCGATCGAGCGCGGCGAGATCGTCCGAGCCGCCGACGTGGCGCTCGCCGATCCAGATCTGGGGCACTGAGTTTCGCCCGCCCGCCTTGTCACGCATGTCTGCGCGCAAACCGGGATCGAACGTGACGTCGATTTCGTCATAGCGTGCCTGCTTCGCTTTCAGCAGGTTGATCGCCCGCGCACAAAACGGACAGAGCATGGCTGTGTAGATCGTGACCATCGGGTGAGTTCCGTTTCTTGGCACACTCGCTTGGCCTCCATATAGGCAGCGTCCGGGCGCGAGGGTAGAGGCCTCACTCAAAGCGTCGGCTGGACCGGCGCGACAACGCGGGCAAGCGTGACGACGTTGACGCGGGCGGCACCTGCGGTCTTGAGCGTTCTCGCTGCTGCATTGAGAGTGGCGCCTGTTGTCAGGACATCGTCGACGAGCAGCACGCTGCTTCCTCGGATGGTGTTTCGCGCTCGCGGCGGGACGCGAAAGGCGCCGGACACGTTCGTGCGCCGTTGATTGGCGGTCAGTCCGACCTGACTGCGGGTGCGGCGGACACGATCGAGCGCGCGCGTATCGATCGGCCAGCCGGTTTCCCGAGCGAGCGCATGCGCAAGTAACGCCGCCTGGTTGAAGCGACGGCTCCAGAGCCGCCACCGATTGAGCGGGACGGGTATGATGAGGTCGGTCTCATCTGCGAAATCCTGGGCCGCGATCGCCAGCCATTTGCCGAAGGTCGCGACGCCGTCGGTCCGGTCTCCGTACTTCAAACCGTGGATCAGACGACGCATCACGTCCGTGTGGTGGGCGACGGAGCGCGCGCGGTCATAGACTGGCGGCGCCGCGAGGGCAGCGGCGGAAACGGTAAGTCGCCCTGTTGCAAACGGAAGCGGCGTGCCGAGAACATCGCAGATTGGCGCGCGAACGAAGTCGACGTTGATCCAGCATGAAGGGCAGAGCGCGTGATGCCGCGTCAACGGTGTGCGGCACGAAATGCAGACCGGTGGCACGAGAAAGTCGGCTGTCTGACGGGCAGCCTCGAACACCACACTACGCGCCACCCGGACGGCGCGGCGGGCCAGGAGTTGCGGGCTCGTGACGACGCGGCCCGCATCGTCGGTGTCGTCATGGTTGCTTGCAGACTGCGACATCGGTTGCGTGCATTTCCCGGCGCGGAAGCGACACGAGCCGCGCGGAGTTATGATACCACACCTCCAGACTGCCTGCGCGATATCCCTTCCCATGACCACACCCAAGATTTTTGACCGCGCCGCAATTTTGCGCACGCTTACGAGCGGGCGCAGCTTTCGTGACACCGCAGCGCCGCATCCGGTCGTCACCCGTGTCGAGGAGGATGTGATTGATCGTGTTGCGGGGGTGCTGCGCGATTTTCCAAAAGGCGTCGTGATGGCGCCGTTTCCGACACGTCTTGCCGCGGGTCTCACGGGTCTTGATCGCGTCGGAACCGTATCAGTTGCCGCGGTGCTTGGTGACATCCCCGGTGCGCAGGCGATCATGGATGACGAGGCGTTGCCACTCGCCGATCAATCGATCGATCTGCTGATTTCCCTCCTGTCGCTTCAGGCGGCGAACGATCTTCCCGGCGCGCTGATTCAGGCACGACGGGCGCTCCAGCCGGACGGGCTTTTTCTGGCTGTG
>JBCAXC010000077.1:0-8528 GCA_038534255.1 Pseudomonadota bacterium | reverse complement strand
CGATTCGCGGGTGTGTGCGATAAAACCGAGTGCTGGTGACGTTTGCGCTGGCGGTTAGATCAGCGGTTACGCGTCTCATTCGTTGCGCATTTGCGTGCTCGCTGACGCGTATTGGTAGTCAATTTGTGTCGGAACGTCTTTTTGACGGCGCGACGCGACAACTACAGGGACTTCATCTCGCGATGAACTCACGGGCGCAATATGGCAAGACCGGCGCAAAGGGGCGCATGCTTGGCTCCGCGTTGGGCATCGCTGTGCTCGCGAGTGTTGGAACCGTGGCACACGTTACACCGAGCGATGCGCAGAACCGATGTTTCGCCCTCGAACAGCAGTTGCAACGCCTGGGCAGGGCCGGTGGGAACCGTCAGGCGGCGGCGTCCCGCGCCCGGGGGCAACTGCGTGGTGTCGAGCGGAAGTACCGGCAAGCGCGCAGCCGTCTCGATCGCGCGAACTGCTACACCAACTTCTTCTTCGCCCAGACGCTGAAAAACACTCGGCAATGCGTGCGGCTCGACCGTCAGGTCCGCAGACTGGAAGCGCAGCGGAGCCGGTTGCGCGCGACGATCAACAATGTGCGTCAGCCGACGAACACGGCAGCGCGCCGGGCGCAGATCGTTCGGGCGCTGGCACGCAACAATTGCGGCGCGATCTATCAGCGCGAGGCGCGACGGACACAGCGCAACCGTGGCTGGAACCCGTTCGAGTCCGTCTTTGGACGCGAGAGTGGTGTTGGCGGCGGGTTCTTCGACAACGCGCCGCGCGAGCTGCCGCCGGAAGATGGGATACGCGTTGGCTCGACGTACCGGACGATGTGTGTGCGCCAGTGCGACGGATACTATTATCCGGTGAGCTTCTCGACGCTGCCGTCAAAGTTTCCGACGGATGCGTCGCAGTGTCGGTCTAGCTGCGCGGCACCGGCAGAGCTGTACATCTATCGCAATCCTGGCGCGGAAGTGGAGCAGATGGTCTCGCTCGATGGTGACGCGTACACCGCGCTGCCGAACGCCTTCCGCTATCGCGAGGAGTTCATCAAGGGCTGCTCGTGTCGCTCTGCGGAGTATGACCCACTTGCGGGTACGAAGCAGGCGGCAGTTGAAACCGCACCGGTGGATGATGTGGAGCGCAAGCCTGCAAGTCCGCTACCTGGCACCAGTACCGACGATGCGGGGGAAGGCGCATCACAGCAACCGGCGCCGCCGCGCGTGAATGACGGCACGCAGACCGACGAGAGTGCTGCGGCGCAACCGGCACCGCCACGTCCTGGGGATGTCGCGCAGGCGGGCGAAGAGCCTGTCGGCGAGGCAACGCAGTAACGCGTCGCGGATTATCAGGCGCGCGTTTTCCCGGCGCTTGGATCATACGCGACGCCGACGCTCTCCAGCGCTGCATGAACTTCTGACAGAACTGTCGGGCTTGCCGTGCGCATCGTGCGAGACACGCCTTGCGTGGTTCTGATGAACACGAACGTGTCGCCTGGATTGCGGATCCATAGGAAATCCTGAACGGAGACCGTGGTCAGGAGCACCGCGACCGCAACGACCCATAGATATTTCAACTGGATCAGGTCTTCGATGATCGGGATCAGGAAGAAGAGTCCGAGGCATCCGAACACAGCAACAGAGACCATGAGGCCGCGTTCTGTGGCGTCACGTTCCTTACGAAGATGAAAACTCTTGATGGCTTCGACAGGGACTTTGCGGCCTTCGAAGCACAGAGCGCTGCCGGTGATCTGAAGACCCATCTTGTCGAAAATGACGGCGTCAGACATTTCCCGCGGCCCCCTACCTGATGCAGCGCTTCTGCGCGCGGGCCCACCGGATGAGACGCGATTGCGCTAATTCTCGCGGAAGCGGTTGGTAATCGGATAGCGCCGATCGCGACCGAAGTTGCGCTCTGACACCTTCACACCCGGCGCGGCCTGACGTCTTTTATACTCCGCGAGGTAAAGAAGTCGTTGAACGCGCGTGACGGTGGCGTGATCGTGGCCGCGTGCGACGATCTCGGCGAGCGACGCTTCTTCTTCGACAAAGCCGCGCAGGATATCGTCGAGTTTGTCGTATGGCGGGAGTGAATCCTGATCGGTCTGGTTCTCGCGCAACTCGGCGGTCGGCGCCTTTTCGATGATGTTCTGCGGGATTACGGTCCCCTCAGGTCCGAGGCAGCCTTCCGGTCTTGTCGTGTTGCGGAAGCGGGAGAGCGCATAAACCTCTGTCTTGTAGAGGTCCTTGATCGGGTTGAAGCCGCCGTTCATGTCGCCGTAAAGGGTGGAATACCCGACGGACACTTCGGACTTGTTGCCCGTCGTCACAACCATCGCTCCGAACTTGTTCGAGATCGCCATCAGGATGGTGCCGCGCGTTCGGGACTGGAGATTTTCTTCCGTTGTGTCTTCGTTTGTGCCGGCGAACATCGCCTCGAGTGTTTCAAGGAAGCCAGTGACCGGTGGTTCGATCGCGATCGTGTCGTAGCGCACGCCGAGCGCCTGAGCGCAGGTGGCTGCATCACTGACGCTCTCCTTGGAGGTGTAGCGATAGGGCAGCATGATGCAGTGGACGTGCTCCGGCCCGAGCGCATCGACTGCAAGCGCTGCGCAAATGGCGCTGTCGATGCCGCCGGAAAGACCGAGCACAACGCCGGGAAACCCGTTTTTCTCCACGTAGTCGCGCAGCCCGAGGACGCAGGCCTGCCAGAGCGCGGCATGACCTTCTTCTAGAAGCGCCGGTTCCTGAGATACGATGGTCGCCTGATCGTCGGCGACGCTCACCTCGACGATGGTCATGGCTTCGCGCCAGGCCGGCAATTGCGCGGCGAGTGCACCACCGGTATCGAGGGCGAAGGACGCGCCGTCAAAGACAAGTTCATCCTGCCCGCCGACCTGATTGATATAGATCAGCGGCATGCCGGTCTCGGTGACACGGGCAACGGCGACCTGCATGCGTGTGTCGGCCTTTTGCGCGCTCCATGGTGAGCCGTTCGGCACGATGAAAAAGCTGGCGCCGGTTTCTTCCAGGCACTCGCAGACGTCCTCCTGCCAGATGTCTTCGCAGATCGGAACGCCGATGCGGTGGCCGCGAAAGTTGAGTGGGCCGGGCATCGGGCCGGCTGCAAAAATCCGTTTCTCGTCGAACACGCCGTAGTTCGGCAGGTCTACCTTGTGCCGCAGACCCTGAATGACGCCGTCGTCCAGCAACGCGACGGAGTTATAGAGCGCGCCATTTTCCTCCCGCCACGGTGTTCCGATCAGTATGCCGGGTCCGCCGTCGTTCGTCTCGGCGGCGAGCGCTTTCACTGCCGCCATGGCAGCATCCTGCAAAGCCGGTTTCAGCACGAGATCTTCGGGCGGGTATCCGATGATGAACAGTTCAGACAGCGCAACGAGGTGCGCACCGGCCTCGGCCGCCTCTTGCCGCGCTAGACGGGCAATCTCAAGATTGCCGTCGATGTCGCCCAGCACGGGATTGCGCTGGGCGATTGCGATGCGAAGAGGCTGCGGTGTGGACATTCCCTGATCTGCGCCCGTCAAACCTGTGGATCAGGCGATTGCGGAAAGCGGCGGGACGTCGTCCGCTTTACCGCGCCGGATGTGTTCGGCAATCAGGAACGCCAACTCGAGTGACTGGTCGCAATTCAGTCGCGGATCGCAGTGCGTGTGGTAGCGCGCTGAGAGATCATTTTCATCCACGAGGGCCACAGTGCCGCCCGTGCATTCCGTGACATCCTGTCCGGTCATCTCGATATGGACGCCGCCGGGATAGGTGCCTTCACCCGCGTGGATATCGAAGAACTGACGGACCTCGTCGAGGATGCGGTCGAATGGCCGGGTCTTGTAGTTCGACGCGGCCTTGATCGTATTGCCGTGCATCGGATCGCACGACCACACGACGGTGCGGCCTTCTTCCTTCACCTTGCGGATCAGGCCGGGGAGGTGATCGGCGACCTTGTCGGAACCGAAGCGTGCGATGAGTGTCAGGCGTCCGGCCTCGTCGTGTGGGTTAAGGATGTCGATCAGGCGGATAAGTTCATCAGCATCTGTCGATGGCCCGCATTTGACGCCGATCGGATTTTTCACGCCCCGGCAGTACTCAACATGGGCATGGTCGAGCTGACGGGTCCGATCGCCGATCCAGATCATGTGGCCCGACGTGGCGTACCAGTCGCCGGACGTCGAGTCTTCGCGGGTCAGCGCCTGTTCATAGCCAAGCAACAGCGCCTCATGGCTGGTGTAAAACTCCGTCGAGCGCAGAGATGAGGTGTTTTCCGGCGTGACGCCGCAGGCGCGCATGAAGTTGATCGCCTCGCCGATGCGGTCGGTCAGCTCGCGGTATTTTTCTCCCGCCTTGCTCTTTCCAAACGTGCCGAGTGTCCATTGGTGAACATGCTCGAGGTTGGAGTAGCCGCCCTGCGAGAAGGCGCGGATGAGGTTGAGCGTTGCGGCGGCTTGATTGTAGGCCGCGACCTGACGCTGCGGGTCCGGGATGCGGGCATCCGGCGTGAACTCGGAGCCGTTGATGATGTCGCCGCGATAGCTTGGTAGCTCCTGGTCGCCTTGCGTTTCCATATCGGCGGAGCGTGGCTTGGCGAACTGACCGGCGATGCGCCCGACTTTCACCACGGGTGATCCGCCAGCAAAGGTGAGCGCAGCTGACATCTGCAGGAAGACGCGGAAGTAATCGCGGATGTTGTCTGCCGCATGCTCGGCAAAACTCTCCGCGCAATCGCCGCCTTGGAGCAGAAACGCCTTGCCGTGTGCCACGTCAGCGAGGTGGGCCTTCAAGTCACGCGTTTCGCCGGCAAAGACGAGCGGCGGCATTTTGGCGATCTGTGCTTCCGTTGCCGCGAGGACGTCGGCGTCCGGATAGTTTGGGATCTGTACGAAAGGTTTGCTGCGCCAGCTTTCCGGTGACCATGACGTCGCCATGATGCATTCTCCTCGACAGATCAACGCGTTAAATGTGTGCCTGCAACGCAAATCCCCGCGTCTCGGCCCGGCGGCGTTATAGCCACGCGATTGTGGTTTTGGCTAGGAGAAGGTCATGTGGCGTGACGCTCACGATACAGGGCGGTGCCCGGTGTGGAAGAGCGTTGGCGCGGCTGGGGCATGGTAGCGATGAAAGAGCCGGAATTCACGATCGGGATCGAGGAGGAGTATCACCTCGTCGACCTGGAGACGCGTGATCTCGCGAAGGATCCGCCACAAGCGCTGATGAAGGCATGCACGACGCAAATCGGTGAGCGGGTGACGGGGGAATTTCTGCGCTCGCAGATCGAGGTGGGGACACGTGTCTGCAAGACGGCGCGACAGGCCGGCGAAGAACTGAAAGAGTTGCGCGGTGCGATTGCGGAGGTCGCCAGTTCTTTCGGGATTGCGCCGATGGCCGCATCGACCCATCCGTTTGCGCGCTGGAAAGAGCAGTCGCCGACGGACAAGGAGCGCAGTCAGGAACTCGCCCATGACATGCAGGCGATCGCGCGGCGGTTGCTGATCTGCGGCATGCATGTCCATGTCGGCATCCCGGATGATGATCTGCGGATCGATATTCTCAATCAGGCGCGTTACTTCCTGCCGCACATTCTCGCGCTGTCGTCTTCGTCTCCGTTCTGGCAGGGGGCCGATACTGGCCTGCGCTGTTATCGGCTCTCAGTGTTTGATCAGCTGCCGCGCTCCGGCATGCCGGACCAGATCGAGAATTGGGCTGCCTATCAGCGGACGATCAATGTTTTGATCGCCACCGGCACCATCGAGGATACGAGCAAGATCTGGTGGGATCTGCGTCCGCACGGCACTTATCCGACGATCGAGATGCGCATCTGCGATGTGTGCACGACACGGCAGGACGGCGTGGCGCTTGCTGCGCTCTTCGCGTGCCTCTGCCGGATGCTCTACCGGCTGCGGATCAACAACCAGCGCTGGCGGATGTACGACACGTTCCTTTTGAACGAGAACCGATGGCGGGCGCAGCGCTATGGCTGGAGTGCGGGCCTCATCGATTTCGGGCGTGGTGCGGTGGTGCCATTTGAAGATCTGATCGAGGAGATTTTCGAGCTGGTCGGCGACGACGCCGAGGCGCTGGATTGCGTTGGCGAGGTTGCGCATCTGCGCACTATCCTGCAGCGCGGCACGAGCGCCGAGCGTCAGCTGCAGTGGGCCGATGCGGCGCGGGCAGAGGGCGCGGATGACCGCGAGGTATTGAGCTGGGTGGTCGACAAGCTGATCGCCGAGACCCAGGCTGAAGCATGAGACGTCGGCAGTATGCGATCCAGCTCAGAGGCCAATCGACATGCCCCCGTCGATGGTCAGGGTTTCGCCTGTGATGAATGCCGCCGTGTCTGACGCGAGGAAGACGGCGCCAGCCGCGATGTCCTGCGGTGTTCCCAAGCGACGGAGCGGGGTCTGATCGACCAGCGCCTTGTTCATCGCGGGATTGCGGAGGATGCGTTGGGTCAGTGCGGTCTCGACGAACCCTGGTGCAAGCGCATTCACGCGGATGCCAAACGCGGCATACTCGACGGCCATGCCGCGGGTGAGTGAGACCACGGCGCCCTTCGTTGCGGAATAGCCAACAAGCTGGCGCAGACCACGCCCGGCCATGATCGAAGCAAGGTTGACGATCGAAGCGTGCTGCGATGCTTTGAGGAGAGAAAAAGCGTCGCGCGAGATGCGGACCACGCTGTCAAGATTGGTCTCCCGGATTGTCTGCCAGTCCGTATCGCTCAGGTAGCGAAAATCCTCGCGGACGTTGAGACCGGCGTTGTTGACGAGGGTGTCGAGGTGGCCATGCGTTTGCTCGATCTCGCTGAGCAGCGCCGTGACGGCCTGCGGGTTGGTGACATCCAGAAGGCGAGGTGTCGCACTGCCTCCGGCCTCGACGATCTGGGTGGCCGCAGCCTCCGCGGCGTCACGCTCCAGGTCGGTTAGCCAAACGTGTGCGCCTTCATCGGCAAACGCATCTGCAATGCCGCGACCGATCCCGTTGGCGGCACCTGTGATGAGGACAATACGGTCAGCGTGGCGTGCGTTTGCATGCTGCGTCATCGGATCAGGCCTGATCGTCCGGCGGTGTCCACTTCTCCCGCATCGTGACGAACTCTTCAGCGGCTGAGGGATGCAGTGCCATCGTGGCGTCGAAGTCGGCCTTGGTTGCGCCCATTCGCATGGCGATGGCGGTCATCTGGATCATTTCAGCGGCGTCCGGTCCGAGCACGTGGCACCCGAGCACGCGGTCGCTGTCAGCGTCGACGACGAGCTTCATCAGCATCTGTTCGTCGCGACCGGCGAGCGTGTTGCGCATCGGGCGGAACCGCGACTTGTAGATGTCGATCGCGGCGTGGCTTTCGCGGGCTTCTGCTTCGCTCATGCCGACGGTGCCGATTTCTGGTTTCGAGAAGACGGCTGTCGGGATCATGTGATGATCGACGGGGGTGGGCTTGTCGCGAAAGACGGTGTCGACAAAAGCCATAGCCTCGGCGATCGCAACGGGTGTGAGCGGTTCACGTTCGGTCACGTCACCGACGGCGTAGATATGTTCGACGTTGCTGCGAGAATATTCGTCCACAACAACACGTCCGTCCGGGCCTAGGATCACACCGGCACTTTCAAGCCCGAGATCTGCCGTGTTCGGCTTTCGGCCCGTTGCGAACATCACGGCGTCCGTCTCGACGGTTTTTCCGTCCCGAAGCTGCATGGCGATGCGATCGGCAGACGTTTCGAGTTTGGCCGGCTCGGAGTTGTTCTCGATGGCGATGCCGCGCGCCGTCATGGCTTCACACAGGCCATCGCGTACGTCCTCATCGAAGCCGCGGAGAATTTTTGGGCCGCGATAGTGCAGTGTCGTGTCGACGCCGAGACCGTTCAGGATGCCGGCGAACTCAACCGCAATGTATCCTCCGCCGATGATCGAGATTGTCTCTGGTAGTTTTTCAAACTCGAAGGCTTCGTTGGATGTGATGCCGAGTGCCGCGCCCGGGATGTCCGGGACGAAGGGCCAGCCACCGACCGCAATCAGGATCGTCTTGGCCGTGAACGTCTGGCCGCTGCCAACCAGTTGCACTGTATGGGGATCGACCATCACGGCGCGTTCTTCATAGAGCGTCACGCCGGATGCTTTCAGGTTGCGGAGATAAATGCTGTTCAGGCGGTCAATCTCGCTGTCCTTGTTGTTCCGCAGCGTTGGCCAGTCAAATGCAATGTTGTCGGCCGACCAGCCATATCCGACCATGTCTTCCAGGCCGTCATGGAATGCGCTTGCGTACGAGAACAGTTTCTTCGGCACGCAGCCGCGAATGACGCACGTGCCACCGACGCGGTATTCCTCTGCAATGCCGACCTTCGCTCCGGCCTGCGCTGCCATGCGTGCGCCGCGCACGCCGCCGGAGCCTGCGCCAATCACAAAGAGATCGAAGTCGTGGTCAGACATGTGGGCAGCTCTTGGGATGGAGACTTTGGGCGTCGAACACCTGGGTCAAGGCATACGCGTAATACACTATTCGAGGTCAGGCGCTTCGATGACGGTGGTGCCGGACTGGTGTGA
>JBCAXC010000076.1:0-8535 GCA_038534255.1 Pseudomonadota bacterium | reverse complement strand
GTTGAGCGTCTCGATGTACGCATACTTCGACATCACGGGTGGCGCGGTGCATGAATCCGGGGGAGAAATATTGAGTTTCATCGGAGATGGGCTACTCGCCATCTTTCCGACGGGTGCCGATGGCGTCGATGCGCAAGCCGCCAGCCACAACGCGCATACGGCCGCCGTCAGCGCACGCGCGGCATTGGCTGGCGTCAACGCCGAGCGTCGCAGTGCAGGGTCGCCTGAAATCGATTTTGGCATCGCGCTGCATTGCGGTGAGGTCATGTACGGTAATGTCGGAGTGCCGGAGCGTCTGACCTTTTCGGTCTTCGGGGCGGCGGTGAACGAGGTTGCCCGGCTCGAAGGACTGACAAAATCGTTGTCGCATCCGGTTCTGGTCAGCGAAGCGTTTCGCAATACGTGCCCTCATCCCACGGTTTCGCTTGGTGCGCACACGCTGCGCGGGATCGGACGGGAGATGATGGTTTATGCGCCGCAGATGGCAGCGCCTGCTGATGATGCGACCAAAGCCGAGGCGGCACGCCAGGATACGTCGCGTGTTGCGGCTGAATAGGACGGCGATGCGTCACGTCCACTCCCGCGCACCGCGCCTGCCATGAGAGCGATCCATGATTAAAACTCTCGCCAATCGGCTGGTCTGGGTGATCATGCTTGCGATGATCGCCGGGCTGTTCGTCGTCTTTCAGGATGGCCTGCTGCAGAACGCAGGCGAGTTGACGGTCACAGAAGACGGTGTGCCGCAGAACACCGTTCTGATGACGTGGCGTGGCGAGGTGGCACCGCCGATGGAGGCTTTGATCCGCAAGGCCTATCGCAGGTGGCGCGGTCAGAAGCGGCGGTTTGTGCTCTCGCTCCATTCGCCCGGCGGGTCACTGGCGCACGGCGACCGCGTGGTGCGGTTGTTGAAGCAGATCGCGGCCACGCATCAGCTCGATACCGTGGTCGAGCGGCGCAGGACATGCGCGTCCATGTGCGTTCCGATCTTCCTTCAGGGCGAAAACCGGTTGGCGGCAGACTCCAGTCGCTGGCTGTTTCATGAGCCGCGGGCTTATGACTTCGTGACGGACGAGCCGATCCCGACCGGCGCGCGGGAGACAGAGGCGATGACGCAACGCTTTCTGCAACGCTATTTTCCTCCTGCTGGAGTGCCCGACCCGTGGCTAGCGGACGCGAGGGAGAAAATGCGTGGTCGCGATTACTGGCGCAGCGGCGCGCAACTCGTCGATGAGCGCTCAGGGATCATCATGCGTCTGCTTTAGCTCGCACGATGCCGGGGAGTGAGTTCGCAGGACGCCTCACGCGAAGTTGGCAGGCTCGATCGCGAGACGTTCTCCGCCGAGACGTTCGAAGGCGCGCGTGCGGCAGGTGAGGATCAACACCTGATGTGACTGGGCGGCGATGCGGAGCGCTTCGAACATGCGCTCGATCCGGTGGTCGTCGGAATACACAAGTGCATCATCGAGGATCAGCGGCAGAGGCTGGCCGCGATCGGCGAAGAGGCGCGCAAAGCCGAGCCGGATCAGAACGCCGATCTGCTCCTGCGTGCCCATGCTGACATCGGCAAACTGCTCTGCCGCTCCGTTGCGCAGGATGTCGCTCGCCGTGAAATCCTCGGTGAACGACAGGTTTGCGCCCGGAAAAATCGTGTTCACGTAAGGCGCCATACGCTGGACGACGGGGCGGGTGTACGTCTCGCGCGTCTCCTCCGCGACAACATCCAGCGTATCGGCAAGAAGTTTCAGACCCGCAATGTGTTGCTCGAAGTACGCGACGTCGCGCTCGGTCTCCGACAGTCGGCGCTCGCAGGCTGCGATCACCTCATCGATGCCGTCCTGCATACTCTCTCGCAAAACGGCCAGATGCTCGCCTCGCTCGGCATCCAGCGTGCGCACAGCGCGTTCTGCGTCGTTCACGTCGGCCTGCGCGGCGTCGAAATCTCGCTTGAGCGCGTCGAGAGCCTCGTCGTTCACGTAGGCGTCCTGCCAGGCAGACACGTTGCGCAGGGCGGCGCCCTGTCGGAGTTCGGCGGCGGCCACGGCTTCGGCGAGCACGGCGGCGTTGGCTTCCCGACCGATGCGGTTGCGAGTGGCATCGCGTTCGAGGCTGTCGGCGATCTGTTCGAGGCGGGCGCCGCGGCTTGCGATGTCCGCAGTGATCGTCGCGGTTGCGATGCGTGTCTCTTCCCGTCTGGCGCGCGCTTCTGTGACCACCGACTGACGCTCAGTCCGCTCAGTTTCCGTGGTCGCGATGTCGTGCGCGATCGCCTCGCGAGCGCGCAGCGTTGTCGCGGTATCGATCTCTGGCAGCTTTGCGCGCTTGGCCTCGTCGTTGGCAAGCGCCTGTTCGAGCGTTGTTACACCGCCCGGTGCAAGGTCAGCGAGGCGTCGCTCATCGAGCATTGCCGCCGTTTCACGGGCTTGCCGGTCCCGGGCGCGCGTTCGCGCTTCCTTCAGCGAGCTTACGCTGAGCCGTTCCATCAACGCATCACGCTCGCTCTGCAGAGCTTTCAGGTCGTCCGCATCGTGCTTGCGGTCGCGACCGGAACCCGGATCAACGATCATCCGTCCAATGCCGTCGAGCGTGAGTTCGGTCCGCTCTTCGATCGGGCGCACAAGACCCCCAGCGATCGTCTGGCCGCCGGCATGGACCGTGCCTTCGCGCCCCGCGTGATATTGCACGGTGATCCTGGGGATCTGCTGCTCGATCAGCAGCGAGAGCTGCGCAATCTCACCTGCCATGCCCTGCAGGCGATCAACTGCTTCCGATGTCACTGGCTCGGACGCGAGGAACTCCTTTGTCTCGCTGATCCGGCTCATTGCGGTCTGGACGTCGCTGAGGACAGCGCGGCGGCGCGAGATGCCTTCGTCGAGCGCGGCACGCTGCGCTGCGATCAACGCATTTTTCTCTTCCACCCGCAACGCCGCGAGTTGTGTATCGCACGCTTTCAGCGCGGCATCGGCTTCGGTAGATTTTTTTTCCGCCTCATCGAGGCGTGCCTGACACGCCGCGGCCTCTTCCTTTGCGGCCATCTGGGCGTTGGCAAGCGCATCGAAATCGCGACCTAGTGCTTCGAATGCGTCGCGTTCCTGCGCTGCGGCGGCGATCAAATGACGGCTGGACTCTTCTTCTGCACGCGCTTCGCGCAACTGCTGATTGGCGTGGTGCGCGGCGTCGACGGCGGCGCGGGTGGTCTCGAGCTTTGTGGCGAGCGCGCGCGTCTTGTCATCAGCCATGAGCGCCGTGCGTTCGTCGCGGATCTCTTCGAGGCGCGTATAGCGCTCCTCGGCGTTGTCGCGGCGACGGCGGGCCTCCTGCAGGGCTTCGGCTGCCGCGTCGCGGGCGCGAACAGCCCGTTCGTAAGCACCATTCTTCTTCGGCGTTCCGCTCTTTGCATTGATGAGCAGTGCGAGATCGTTCGCCAATGACGCGCGGACGCCGTCACGCGCCGCGCCGCCAGCGATCGCACCGACTTCGGCCTCCACAGCGCTACGGAGGGCGGGCGCATGTTCGCTCGCCGTCTCCTCCAGCAGTTTGCGTTGCGCGGTGCCATGCTGGGCGACCCAGAACAGACCGAACGGCAGACGCGATTTCAGGTTGTCGTCGAGCCAATGTTCGACGTCGTCCTTGCGCGCAATATCACGTCCGGTGTCGCGATCGATCAACACGGCGTCGGGCTTTTTCACGTACTGCTTGCGCAACCGGTACATGCGGCCACCGAGATCGAAGTCGATCTCGATCAGCGGCGCGCCGCCGGCGTAGGGCTGGATCGCCTTCATCTTTTTCGTACCGCCACCAGCGCTGTAACGCTCCGCGATCACGGTGCGGACGGCCTCGAACAGCGTGGATTTTCCATCCTCGTTCGGCGCGGCCAGTACGTCGAGGCCGCCGCTCAACCCGTCGATGCGGACGGGCTCAGAAAAACGCCGAAACTCCTGAACCCTGATGGCACGCAGTTTCATGTCTCCGCGTGCTCCTCATTGCGGGCGATCAGCTCATTGAGGGCGATAAGGGCGACGGCCGCATCCTGCGGATTGGCGGTCGCGCGATCGACGCGTCGCATCAGACGCATGCCGACCTTGTACAGTTCACTCCCCTCTCCGAGCGTCGAGAGATCGTCGACCGTCGCCATCTGGCGCACGTCACTTTCATCAACGTCGAGATGGCGCAGCTGCCCCTTAAGGCGGTCCACGGTGCGATCGAGGTTCGTCTTCGCCGAGAGCGTGAGCGCCCCACGCAGGGCAAGACGAACGATGCAGTTGCGTCGCGTCACCGGCATGCGATCGATCTGATCGCCCAGGCCGACAATGGCGCCGTCCGAATCCACACCCGCTTCAAACGCGCCCCACGCAAATTTGCCGATCTGGCGGGGTGTGACAGCAGGTTGCGAGCCCGGACCGTCGAGCGAGACGCAGAGCACATGGCCCGGTTCATTCTGCCGCCAGCCATCCGGCTCCGGTGTGCCCGAGTACCAGGTCCGCGGCCCGATCTGCTTCATGCCGTGATCATCGCCGAGCGCGAGATAATCGAGGCGTGCGGTGGCGGCGCGGGACGGATCGAGTGGCACGGATGCATGCCCGTCTGTTCCGTAACGGCCGATTGAGCCATGCGCGAGACCGATGCGCAGCGCACCGTTCGGCGTCTCGTACGTATCCATCCAGGCGGTCACATCTTCGGCGACGGCGCGGGAGCGCAGCGGCGCAGGCAAGAGTGTCACGCCATCCGCGATCTCCACCGCGACGGGATCGGCATGGACGCGAACATTTTCGGGGCAGCCGCTTTCGGCCACACGATCCCAGATGCCGCCAGCGCGCGCCGGATCATGGTTGCCAGGCAGCACGTGCCAGGTCAGCGCCGCGGCGCTTGCCATGGCCTCAAGCGGTTGGCGCAGCGTGACGCCGCTCATTCCGTCGCTGTCATAAAGATCGCCGGCCATCAGCACGTGGGCTGCGCCGAATTCTGCGGCGGTTTCCGCAATGCGGTCGATCGCTTCGAGACGCGCATCGCGGAGTTCCGCCTGCTTGTCCTGCGGGAAGCGGGCGAAGGGTTTGCCGATCTGCCAGTCCGCGGTGTGGATGAACCTGAAGGCCATGTCTGCGCTTTCATGATTGGTGGCGCAGCACAATGCGGCTTACGCTCACTTACGCAGAACATATAGCGAACATTTTGCCGCGTCGAGCCGCGCCAGTGCGGGATGTGCAAAGGGTGTGCCTTGCGCAGGTGCGAGCGCCGGTGAACCACGAGGCGGGGACCTGCGCAAAGGGCCGCGCGTGTTCGCCAACACAAATTATGCGCACGTCCGCAAGTGGTTCATCCAACCGCAAGCTCAGTCTGCCATTCTGCCAGCTGCGCCCCAATGCTCACGATCCGCCGATGTTTGCTCCACCACCACAATCCGAGATTGCCGTAACGCGGGCGCCCGGCGCGTGGATCGTGACGCTGCCGTTGCCGGCGCGGCGGCTGGTCGGGCGTATTGGAGTGCTGACCTTCCTCTCGATATGGCTCGCCGGTTGGAGTCTTGGGGGTGCATTCGCGATCAATCAGGTGATCAACGGGACATCGGGTACGGAGTGGTTTCTGTTTATCTGGTTGACCGGTTGGGCGTTTGGCTGGGTTTTCGTTGCAGGCGCACTCATCTCATTGCTGCGGCCGCGTCGGCGCGCACGCTTCGTGATCTCGAGCGGCGACGTGCTTTATGATCGCGGGCATGATCCGACATCGGTGAACCGCGGCAACGAGCGGGGGCATCCGGGCTGGAACCCGTTTGAGCCGCGGCGCCGGACGTTCGCCAAGCAGGCGCTTGCCACGCTGAGATCGTCCGATTGCGGCACGCACCTCACATTCGAGGTTGACGGTAAGGCGGTCACACTCGGGTATGACCTGACGCCGGGCGAGCGCGACTGGCTGATCACGACCCTGCCGAAGCTTTGACGTGGATGAAAGCGAGTGCGAACTGCCCGGTCACTCTTGCGAAGATCCGCCATCGGCAGGCCGGCGCCAGATTGTGTCGCGCTGGGTGATCGCGAAGTTTTCGGCCGTAACGTGCAGCATCTCAACAGCACCGCTGGTCTGATCCCGGACGAACAGTGCCACTTCTTCGTCGGGCGCAGCGTGAACCGCGAGGAGCGCCCCGCGTACGTTGAGCCGTGTCGCGCCGCTGCCATCCGCACGGGCGATCGTGATGCCCAGCGCGTCATTGCGACTGAGACGACCATCGTTGTTCGTATCTTCGGTGGCGACTGAAAACACGAGCGCTCGCGGAGGCTGGCGTCGGTCGCGCTCACCGAAGACCGCACGTGCCTCGATGATAAGCCCCGCATTGTCCTCAAAAACCTGGACCGCGCGACCGGTCGCCAGTTCCACGACGACGTAGTTGCGATTGCTCGACGTGGCCTTTGCGGCGATCCCTGAGCGGTATGTCTCCTGCGTGACGATCGGCGCCCAGACAGTGCGGCCCACATGGAGATCGCGCAGGCCGCCGAAGCGGATCGTGGACGGGCTGAGAGCCTGCGGGCGTTGTTCGCTCGGCGCCGATGCGACGTTGGTTACGCGCGGGGCGACATGTCGCTTGACCGTCCCATAGAGGGCGTACGCGGCGAGCGCGGTGACGAGGGAAACGCCCACAGCGAAAGCGAGGGCGTTGAAACGCCAGACCGTGCGGAAAAACGGGTTGTCGTCCAAGGGAGCCTCCGTGCGCGCCGCAAGGGGCATGAGTAACTCATGCGGCGCACGATCTAGGCGCGCTCAAGCTGGCCTAGCTGACGACGATGTTGCCACTACTCTGGCGTGTGGGCGGGCGTGCGCCGCGCAGCCGATCAGTGGATGATCTGGCTGAGGAACTCTTTAGTGCGCTCGTGCTGCGGATTGTCGAAGAACGGTTCCGGCGCGTTCTGTTCGACAATCTGGCCTTCATCCATGAATATCACGCGGTTGGCGACCTGACGGGCAAAGCCCATCTCGTGGGTCACGCAGAGCATCGTCATGCCCTCTTCCGCGAGGTCGACCATGACGTCGAGCACTTCCTTGATCATTTCCGGGTCGAGCGCAGAGGTTGGCTCGTCAAACAGCATGATGCGCGGGTTCATGCAGAGCGAGCGCGCAATGGCCACGCGCTGCTGCTGACCGCCGGAAAGCTGACCCGGATACTTGTGCGCCTGCTCGGGGATCTTGACCCGCTCGAGATATTTCATCGCCGTCGCTTCAGCCTCAGCCTTCGGCTGCTTGCGGACCCAGATCGGGGCGAGCGTACAGTTCTCCATGATCGTGAGGTGCGGGAAGAGATTAAAGTGCTGGAAGCACATCCCGACCTCGCGGCGAATCTCGTCGATCTTCTTGAGGTCGTTGGTCAGCTCGATGCCATCGACGATGATGTCGCCCTTCTGATGCTCTTCAAGGCGGTTGATGCAGCGGATGAGCGTCGACTTTCCGGAGCCGGACGGGCCGCAGATGACGATGCGCTCGCCGCGCTTTACCTCGAGATCAATGTCCTTGAGGACATGGAAATCGCCATACCACTTGTTCATGCCCGCGATCTTGATGACGGTCTCGTCGGTGATGTGCATACCGCTCTTCGGTGCATCAACCGGTGTCTGCTCAGGCATGGCCATGGATGAAAATCCTATCTCTTGTGTCCGGTATGGAGCTGGTTCTCCATGAAGATGGAGTAGCGCGACATGGCAAAACAGAACGCCCAGAAAATCGCGGCGGCAAACAGGTAGCCGGTCTCATCCTGCACGGGGCTCGCCCACTTCGGATCGGTGTAACTTGTCTGAATTGCGCCAAGCAGATCGAACATCCCGATGATCAGGACCAGGGTCGTGTCCTTGAAGAGCGCGATGAACGAATTCACGATACCGGGAATGACGTGCTTGATCGCCTGGGGCAGCACGATCAGGCGCATGGTTTTGCCGTAGCTGAGGCCAAGCGCCTGTGAGCCTTCATATTGCCCTTTCGGGATCGCCTGCAGACCGCCACGGATCACCTCGGCCATATAGGCGGAGGAGAAGAGCGCGACGCCGATGAGCGCGCGGAGCAGTTTGTCGAAGGTAACGCCTTCAGGCAGGAACAACGGCAGCATCACGCTCGACATGAAGAGCACGGTGATGAGCGGGATGCCGCGCCAGAATTCGATGAAGGCGATGCAGACGCTGCGTATCAGCGGCATGTTGGATTGTCGCCCGAGCGCGAGCATCACGCCGATCGGTAGGGATGCCACGATGCCGACAGTCGCGATCACCATCGTCACGAGCAATCCGCCCCAGAGCCGCGTCTCAACAGCCGGCAGACCGAACGACCCACCGTAGAGCATGAAAAATGCGAAGACAGGGAAGACGACGAGAAACAGAATAGCGTTCAACTGTTTGAACGGTACCGCAGGAATGAGCAGCGGGGTCAGCAGGCCGAAAAAGGCGAGGCCCGTGACGTTCACACGCCAGCGTTCCGCTTCCGGATACTGGAAGTAGATGTACTGATTGAACTTCGCCTTCACCATCGCCCAGCAGGCGCCGATGTGTGTGCCTGCTTCGAGATCGCCGC
>JBCAXC010000075.1:0-8556 GCA_038534255.1 Pseudomonadota bacterium | reverse complement strand
GTGCGCCTGCTGCATCGGGTGGTGGGTGCCACGGCGGGGCAGACGAGATGCGACGGGCTGCGGCGTTGTCAATCGTCACAGCATCCGCGTCATCATAGCGGATTTCTTCTCCCCCGGAGACGTCATCCGCAGTGCTGTCGCGCTGCTCGGGTGTCGATGGACGGTCAGACATTGTCGTAGACCACCTCCAACGACTCTTTCGTCAGCGTCGACGCGGCGCACATCTGGTCGATGGTCGCGGACTGGAGCTGGTAGTCGGCGCCCGTCTGCTCCGCGGAGAACAATCCGAGCAGTTCGTCCTGCGTCAACGGTGTCGGACGCTGCGGCGGTGCCTCTGCCACGTTCTTGGCGAGATCTTCAAACATCGGGGCCCACTGCGTGCCCGGTCGACCGATGATCTGATAATTGGCGGACTTGCGCCGGATGTCCTCATCAGCCGGAATGGACGAGAGCACCGGGATACTGACGGCGTCGGCAAACGCCTGCGCCTCGCCGGTCCCGTCATCCTTGTTGATGACCATCCCCGCAACGCCGACATTGCCGCCGAGCTTGCGAAAGTACTCGACAGCCGAGCAAACATTGTTGGCAACGTAGAGCGACTGGAGATCGTTCGATCCAACAACGATCACCTTCTGGCACATGTCCCGCGCGATCGGCAGACCGAACCCGCCACACACGACATCGCCGAGAAAATCGAGCAGGACATAGTCAAAGTCCCACTCGTGGAAACCGAGTTTTTCGAGCAACTCGAAGCCATGGATAATCCCGCGGCCACCACATCCGCGACCGACTTCGGGACCGCCAAGCTCCATCGCGAAAACACCATCGCGCACGAAGCAGACATCGCCGATCTCTACGTCTTCACCGGCCAGTTTTTTCTTCGTCGAGGTTTCGATGATCGTCGGGCAGGATTTTCCTCCAAAGAGGAGCGAGGTCGTGTCCGACTTCGGATCGCAACCGATCAGCAGGGTTTTCTTCCCCTGTTGCGCCATCATGTAGCTGAGGTTGGAAAGCGTGAAACTCTTGCCGATGCCGCCCTTTCCATAGATTGCAATGATCTGCGTCTCTTTCACGGGCGCATCGTCGCTGGCCATGGGGACCGGGTCAGGCTCGATAGCGGCTTCCGCGCGCAGCGCCTCGTCGTGATCGGCGAGCCGCGCGTCATCGCCCTCGTCGCGTCCTGTCGAAGCCTTGCGGTCGAGATCGAGAATCATGTGGCATCACTCCAGTCCAGAACCATCTTGAGGCAGTCAGGCGCCGTGAACGCAGTCTCGTAGGCCTGCGCGGCAGCCCCGGCCGCTTCCGCGTGCGTCACGAGATTTCCGAGCGACAGCGCCCCGCTCTCAACCAGCGAGCGCACACCGCGCAAATCATCGGGCTTCCACTCCGCCGCAACCCGCAGGCGCGCCTCCTTCATGAAGGCCGGAGGGAAGGAAAATCGAACGTCGCCCGGGTAAAATCCGGCGAGTGTGATTTCGCCACCGGGCGCCAGATAACCGATCAGCGTGTTGAGAACCTTTGGATCACCACTCACGTCGCAGATCGACACGTAGCTCTTGCGTTGATCATCTTCAGGCGCGATCACCTCATAACCATCCGCTCCGTCGTGCCGCGCCGGATTTTGCTCCCACACCCGTGGGGATGGGTGGCCGAAGACAACCGTCAACCGCGCGAGCAACCGACCGAGCGCCCCATGTCCGACAATCAGATCGGGCGGCGTGCCGGTTGCGAGGATGTGATAGGCGGTCGCCGCAAGCGCAAAGAGCGTCCCGTCTTTCGCAAGCGCCGGGTCGATCCGGGTCAGCCGCGATGATTGCGAGACAATGCGCCGGGCAGACCCACCGAACAGGCCGCGCACATCTTCGAACCCTTTGGAGCCGGGGACGAAAACGAATTCACCCACGGCGAGCCCGGAGTCTGGAGCAGCCTCGGCAACCTCGCCAACCGATTCATAACCAGGAACCAGCGGATATCCGAAGCCTGGGAACATCGGCATGTCGCCGCTCCAGATCAGGCGTTCCGTCCCGGTGCTGATCCCACTGAAGCGAACATCGACGACGGCGTCGCCAGCAGCGGGAGCGCTAAGCACCACGTCGCGGACCGCAATCTTGCGGGGTGCATCAACAACGACGGCGGACGTTCTCAAACCAGATGATCCTTCGAGGTTGCGTGGGTCGTATCGAGGGAATTTCTTCCCCCTGACGACTGACAATAAAACTACACGCGTCAAACTGTCAATTTTAGTTTACAGTTGTTCCTCATGAGCTGACTCTTCTTCCTTGCGCCGTCCAAGCACCACAGTCGCGAAAATAGGCCGCGCACTGCTCACTTTCCGCACCGCCGTAAAGCCCGCCCGCTCCAGCAGATTGCAGATCTGCTTTGGCGTGCGCGGGCGCCCGCGCCCCATTGCAAGGAGATAAAACCCAAAGTACGCGTCACCTGTCCGCTCGGCGCCGCGCGAGCCGGACATATGCTCGGCAATCAGCACCGTGCCTCCGCGCGGCAACGCATCGCGCACCCGCCGCAGCAGCTTCAGCACAGTTGCATCATCATGATCGAGCAGGATGCGCACGAGCGAGATGACATCCGCCCCACGCGGAATCTCATCCTGCGTGAAGTCGCCGCTGAACACCTGCGAGCGAGACGCCTGCCCCTGTGCACGAAAACGTGCCTCCGCGAGTGGGGCAACGGCTGGCAGATCGAAGGTCGCTACTTTCAGATGCGGTGCCCGGCGCGCCACAATCGAAGCGAGCATTCCGTTCCCACCACCAACATCGAGCAGCATGTCATCAGAGTGAAACGCATAGGCGCCAAGCACTTCGTCGGCGATGGGCGGGATTGATGCGGCCATCAAGCCGGAATATGTCTCGATGTCTTCGTCACTCAGCGAACGCGCATCATCGTGGGAACCATACGTCCAGAATTTTGAAACCGTGGTATCCGGGGTCTCGGATTTCAGCAGCGCGACCGGGTCGCGCAAATCGTCGTAGAGCAGCGCATGATGGCGCACCATCTCCAGGGTGCCCGGACACCCGATCAGCGCAGCGCCGAGCTCGCCGACCGCATAATGCCCGTCACTCTGCAGATAAAAGAGATTGAGAGCCACACCGGCATCCAGCAGCCGCTCCGCCCGATCCCGCGGCAGCGAGAGACGCGCCGCAATGTCCCGCGATTGCATCGGCTCTGAGACGAGGAGTTCGATCACCTCCAGTTCGACGATGGCCTTCAGCACCTGCGAATAAACAAACCCGGCACAGACATCGAAGAGTTTGCGGGCCTTACCCTTGCTGACCGCCCGGGTCAGCGGAAACTCGGCCAGACGGCTCTGCGTGCGGGCGTTCATCAACTGCCGCCCGTACACGCGGCGGATCCGATCACCCAGCGCACCACCACCGAAATCCATCGCGTCATCCTCCGTCCACGTGCCAAACCGTCCAATCTATGCGTCGCAACTTGTGTAAAGTAAAGTTGACAGTCTATTCTCGCTTCGGCGCGCGCCGGCAACCGTGGACAACAGGACAGATCAGAGCGAGATGATCCGAAACGACGCATCAACCATCGTGGTGGGGGCCGGAATCGCCGGCCTCGCAGCGGCGATCGAACTGGCTGCGGCTGGTCGAGAGGTGACGGTGTGTGAGGTCCGCGACGCACCTGGCGGAAAAATGCGTACACTGACGGTTGACGGACACGCGATCGATAGCGGCCCGACCGTCCTGACAATGCGTGACGTCTTCGAGAGCATCTTCGCGGCCGGTGGCACAACGCTCGACACCGAGGTCACCCTCGCACCTCTTCCGGTCCTTGCCAGACACGCCTGGGACGAGGGGGCCCATTTTGATCTCCTCGCCGAGCCGCAAGCCCGCGACGACGAAGTGGCGCGGATTTTCTCTCCAACGGCACGCGATGAGCTGTCGGCTTTCCTCGCCCACGCCAAGGCCGTGCATAACAGCCTCGCACATCGCTTTATGCGTGCAAGCCAACCGAGCATGCTGGGTCTCGTTGGCCGGTTTGGTCTGAAAGGCCTGCCGCAGCTCTTCGCCAACCGCCCGTTCGCCAGCTTGTGGACCGAACTGGCACGCCATCTCAGCGAACCGCGCCTGCGCCAGCTCTTCGCGCGCTATGCCACGTACTGCGGCGCCTCACCAATGCGCGCGCCATCGACGCTGATGCTGATCGCGCATGTCGAGGCGGCCGGTGTCTGGCATGTGGTCGGCGGCATGCAGGGTCTCGCGGACGCCCTCGAGCGCACCGCCCGACGCCTCGGCGTCACGTTCCGGTACGGCACCCGCGTCGCGAACATCGAGGTCGAACACGAGCGCGTTTGTGGCATCACAACAGATGAGGGTGAACGGCTCCCAGCAGCCTCGCTTATTTTTAACGCCGATGTAAGCGCGCTCGCAGACGGGCTTTTCGGGCACGGCGTGGCGAAGGCTGTCAAACGGGTCCGTCCTCGCGATCGCGCGCTGTCAGCCGTCACGTGGTCAGCCCGCGGCAAATCCGTTGGCCGACCACTTGCGTATCACAACGTGTTCTTTTCTCGGGACTATGAGCGCGAGTTCGATGACATATTCTCCGCCGGGCGCACGCCGGATGACCCAACTGTCTATCTCTGCGCACAGGAAAAAACACCGGACTGGGAGGGTCACGCGGACACCGATGCCGACACATCACTGTTCTGCCTGATCAACGCCCCGCCAGATGGCGACACCAGAAGTTATACGAGCGACGAGGATCTCGAGCGATGTACGAAAACCCTCCACGCCACAGCGACCCGATGCGGGCTCAGTCTTTCGTTGCCGAGCCACAGCACGCAGCTGACCACACCGGCGGATTTCGCACGAATGTTTCCGGCAACGGGTGGGGCGTTGTACGGGCGCGCGACACACGGGCCATTCGGAGCCTTCCAGCGGCCGGGATCGAAGACCGCGGTTCCGGGGCTCTACGTCGCGGGCGGGAGTGCCCACCCTGGGCCGGGGATACCGATGGCTGCATTGAGCGGGCGTCTTGCCGCATCGCAACTGATCGCGGACCACGCTTCGACCCGGCAGTTCCACCCGGTGGCTACCTCTGGTGGTACGTTGACGCCATCAGCGACGACGGTCAGTTCGGACTGACACTGATCGCCTTTGTTGGAAGCGTTTTTTCTCCGTACTATGCGTGGTCTGGCCGAGAGAACCCCGAAAACCACTGCGCGCTGAACGTGGCACTCTACGGCCGCCGCGGCGCCCGATGGGCCATGACTGAACGCCCGGCATCACGCGTCACGCGGAATGCTGACTTCTTCGAGGTTGGAACAAGCAGCGTGCGCCGCGAGGGCGACGCCGTGGTGATCTCGTTCGATGAACGCGGCGCTCCGTTCCCGCGACGGGTCAAGGGTGAGGTGCGTGTAATCCCTGAGTTCATGACGCCGGACGTCTACGAAATTGACGCCGCCTGCCAGCACTCATGGTGGCCGATCTCGCCGCGCGCACGCGTCGAGGTCGCATGTGATGCCCCAGAACTCAGCTGGTCCGGCTCCGGCTATCTCGATATGAACGCTGGCGACGTCCCGCTCGAAGACACTTTCCATTCATGGAACTGGGCGCGCGCGCATGTCGGTGAAGACGCCGCCGTCCTTTATAACGTCATTGATACGAAAGGAGACCGCAGCGCACTTGCCGTCCGCTTCGACAGATCAGGCAAGCCACAGCGTTTTGAAGCACCGCACGAGCATCAACTCCCCCGCACGGGCTGGCTGGTAGACCGCGCGATGACGAGTGACAGCGACGCCGCTCCGCGCGTCGTCGAAACGTACGAAGACACACCCTTCTACTCCCGCTCGCACCTGCAGACGCGCTTGCTCGGCGAAGACGTGGACGCGGTGCACGAGAGCCTCGCACTGCACCGGTTCGCCAGACCGACAGTCAAGTTGTTGCTGCCGTTCCGCATGCCACGTCTTGCCGGAAGGCCAAGTGGTTAACCGCTGCCTCGAGTCTCGTGCTCCGGCGTCTGATGACCATCACCTTCTGCAAGTGATGATTTTTTCTCTCGTCGAGCGGCCTCGACCTCGCGTCGCATCTTCAACGCCTGCCAGCCTAGAAAACCGAGAAGCAACAGCGACGGGATCAGAAACTCGAGCGCAAACAGCAGATTGTGACTCACAGCTTTTATCTCTCTGCTCTAAGCATGCGTCTCATCATAGACCCGCGCAATAATGCTGGCAGCCCAGCCCGGGCTCTCCTCATGCGCAAGATGCCCAAGGGCGCGATCAAATTCTGTCACCGCGTTCGGCATGTGATCCGCCGCAGCGAGTCCGCGTTCCGGCGGGATGGCCTTGTCGCCACCCGTCACCACCAGATGCACCGGGACATGCAAGCGCTTCAAACGTGGAGCCAGACTATCGAGGTCCCAGTTTGCCATCATGTCGAGCGTCGCCGCGACATGCGCCTTGGCGGTAAAGAGGCGCTGATACAGCAGCACGCCCTCCGCGCCGATCTGTGATCCGGTGTTTGCCAGCAGCCGCTCGACGGCGTCGCGGCGCGTCGCCTGAGAGGCAAAGAATCCGGCGGCAAAACCGTTCGAGAACATTGCACGTGCAAGGGATGGAAAGAGCCAGCCTGCAACGCCCGGAAAAGGCAGCAGCGCAGCATTGAACGTGACAATCGATTTAGGCGCTATCCCGTGAGCCAGGACAAGCTGCGCCGCGATCGCGGCGCCTGCCGAGTGCGCAACAACGATCTCCGGCTTGGCGCCCAACTCACCGAGCACCCCGGCGATTTCCTGCCCCATCGTCGCAAGCGAAAGCGCTTCGCCAGCGCGCCGCCCCGAGAATCCATGTCCAGGAAGATCAAGCGCAATCACATGAAAACGTGAGGTGAGCACGTCCCAGAGATCGCGCCAGGAGTGCGTCGCTGCCCCCGTCCCGTGCAACAACAGCAATTGCGGTCCCCGCCCGGCGGACTGCACATGATAGCGCGTGCCGCGATGTTGAACGAAGGTGCTGTGGGACCGATGCGGCCACGCGGCCCCGTGGGTGGTCCAGTCCAGCGTCTCAATCGTCTCCATGCGGGACACATCAGTTCTCCCGTGCTGCCGCTGCGACGTGAGAGGCCACGCGCGACATCTGCTGCGCGTTCGCGAACGGCAGCGCCACGTACGAGCCGCGCAGCGACTCGGCCAATGTGCGGAGAAATTTTGCGGGCCGCGGCGCGGTATCAATCACGACAGACGCTGTCAGACTGTCGGCCAGTTGACGCGCCGCCCGATCCGCATCCTGTTCGGCATCCCGGCGTCCTGCCGCACCGGCGCGCGTCACGTTCGGCCCGCCGTCACTGAGCAGCACGAGCGCGGCACTCACACCGCGTTGAGAAATCCCCCGCACCACCTCATGTGCGGTTTCAAGGCCATGCGCCAGCGGCGTGCCTCCACCCGCCGGCAGGGCACCAAGTAGGCGCTTTGCCCGCGTGAGCGAGCGCGTCGGCGGCAGCAACAAATGCGCATCACGATCCCGGAACACGACAAGCGCCACCTGATCCCGCCGCGCATACGCATCCGCCAGCATCAGCTCGACTGCGCCTTTGGCCTCCGCAAGCCGGTTGAGCGCAGCAGACCCCGACGCATCAACAACGAAGACAAGCGCACTTTCGCTCGCCTGCTTGAACCGCTTGATCCGGATATCCTGCGGCAGAACAATCAACCGCTGATCACCGCCATCTGGTCCACCGCGCGCACGACGCCGCCAGACCTGCCATGGCGCCGCAGCCGTGAGCGTCGCGACCACATCGACACGCGCAGCAACATCCGGCTTGCCGGGCCGACTGCGCAACGGACGCCCGCGCAGACCATCCGCCTGTTTCGCACCGGAGCGACCCGCACTCGCATCCCCCGCTGATCGAGCCTGCATCATCCCCTCGGGCAACAGATCCGGCGGCAGGACGGGCCGCACAGCTTCGATGACGATATCCGCGAGCATGGAGCCACGAGCGACAGTCTCCTCAGTTTCCTCGTCAGGTGTTGTGTCTTCTTCAGAGTTCGGAGGTTTGTTTGCCTCCCGATTGTCCGGTTGCTCGGTTGGCGTGTCCTGTTGTGTCTCATCCGTCGCCTGCTCATCCCGTTGCGGTGGTGGCAAGTGTCGCGCACACGGAGCCAAAATCAGCCGACCGGCGATCGCCACATCCTGCTCGTTCACAGCGCTACGACCGTCGAGCGCTGCTGCAGATCGCGCCGCTTGCAGTGCGAAGTGCGCTGGCCGCTCGGATCTGATACCAAGCGCGGCGGCAGCATGGACAAGCCCCCGCACAATCTCCGGCGTCGTGACAACCGAAAGAAGCATGCGCCTCGCGCGCACGATCATGTCGTGATCGTAGAGCACCGGCCCACGATCGTGCCAGCCGGTCGCATGGAGATCGATCGTGAAGGCCAGTCGCTCGGCAAGAACCTCTGGCGCCCGGTCCTCGCCTTCGTCGCTCTCATCGAGGAGGACAAAGCTCATCGATCCACTCGAATCATTGGCGCCTGCATCGAGCGCCGCCGCCATGTCCGCCGCCGCCTCGTACGCGAGGCGGCGGCGGACATGGC